>DASRUK010000104.1:0-5902 GCA_035655475.1 Candidatus Nanoarchaeia archaeon | reverse complement strand
TAGAAGATCGAGCGTCGAGACTTTTGAACGTATCGAACATATTAAGGACAATATCCATCTCATATGCGGCGACCTAACAGACCAATGCTCTTTAAACGAAACTGTGAGAAAGGTGATGCCTGAGGAAGTGTATAACCTTGCTGCCCAAAGCTTTGTCCCTGAATCCTGGAACCAGCCGATCCTTACTGGCGATGTGACTGCCCTTGGTACCCTTAGGATCCTTGATGCTATAAGGCATATCGATCCATCGATCAAGTTCTATCAGGCATCATCAAGCGAGATGTTTGGCAAGGTCCAAGAGATACCTCAGTCGGAAAAAACTCCTTTTTATCCAAGAAGCCCATATGGCGTCGCAAAAGTATATTCATACTGGATGGCAAAGAATTACAGGGAGAGCTATGGTATGTTCTGTGCAAACGGGATCCTGTTCAACCACGAATCACCAAGAAGAGGCAAGCAGTTTGTCACAAGAAAGGTCACAGATTCAGTGGCGAAGATAAAGCTTGGGCTTCAAAAAGAGCTGGTTCTTGGCAATCTTCAGTCTAAAAGGGACTGGGGCTTTGCAAAGGACTATATGGAGGCTATATGGCTGATGCTCCAGCAGGACAAAGCTGATGATTTTGTTATTGCTACGGGAGAGACTCATACAGTAAAAGAGCTGTGCGAGGTGGCCTTCGATTATGTCGGGCTTGATTGTGATAAGTTCCTTAAGACAGATAAGAAATTTTTAAGGCCTGCAGAGGTTGATCTTCTCGTCGGCGACTACTCAAAAGCAAAAAGAGTGCTTGGATGGGAGCCAAAGGTTAAATTCAAGCAGCTGGTTGAAATGATGGTTGAGGAAGATTTGAAAAGGCATGCGAAATGAAAGCCCTGGTTACAGGCATCAACGGATTTGTCGGCCCTTATCTGAAAGACCATCTATTGAAGAATGGCATACAAGTTTTTGGCATGGATATAAATCAAGGTGCTGATGTAAACTTCACTTGCGATCTTCTTGACAGGCAAGCTATCTTTGAAGCTGTTAAAAGCTCAAGGCCGGACTTGCTTTTCCATCTTGCCGGCCAGTCCTCTGATAAGCTCAGCTTTGCAAAGCCCGAGCTTACTTTCAATGTCAATGTACTTGGCACAAAAAATATCCTTGATGCAGTGAGGGCAAGCTCGCCGGACTGTAGGATACTGATAGTGAGCTCTGCAAACATCTACGGTATTCCTGTAAAGGTGCCTCTGACTGAGCAAAGTAGAGTAAGTCCGATCAGCCCTTATGGTGAATCAAAGCTAAAACAGGAAGAGCTGACACTTTCCTATGGTCTAAGCTCAGTGATCGTAAGGACTTTTCCTCATACCGGGCCGGGACAAATCCCCATTTTCGTATGCAGTGACCTTGCAAAACAGGCCGCAGAGGCTGAGGCCGGCAAGAGAGATGAGATATGCGTCGGCAACACCCAAGTCGAGAGAGATTTTAGCGACGTCAGGGATATTGTAAGGGCCTATCTCCTTGCTGTTCAAAAATGCAGGTGCAATGAGATTTATAACGTCTGCAGCGGAAAATCATATAGTGTAGGCAATGTTTTTGAGATACTAAAGTCCTTGATAAGTAAGGACATCAAATTGCTGGAAAAAAAAGAAAAGAAGAGGGAAAGGGATATCCTCATATTATCAGGCGATAACTCAAAATTTGTAAAGCAAACAGGATGGAAGCCAGAGATATCTTTTGAAAAAACACTCGGCGATCTGCTGGATTATTGGAGACAGCGCATATGAAAGTGCCGTTCATGAGATGGATTGATTTTTGGGTAGGTATCCCTATATGCTTTGCTCTCTCTATAATCAATTGGCCGATTAAGTATTTTAGAAAGCAGCAAAAGCCAAAGAAGATATTGTTTCTGGAGCTGTCAGAGATGGGAAGCACGATGCTTGCTTACAGCGCTATGAAGAAAGCAAAGGAACGTTTTGGAGCAGAGCTATTTTTCATGATATTTAAGGAAAATGAAGCAAGCATACGGCTCCTTGACATAATTCCAGATGAAAATGTGATCACTATCAGGAGCAAATCTTTTGGCGTATTCTTCACAGACATCATACATGCAATATTTAAGATGAGATCTTTAAAGATAGACACGGTTATCGATCTTGAATTATTCTCAAGGTTTACAGCTATCTTAAGTTTTCTCTCAGGGGCAAGGCAAAAAGTTGGCTTCTTCAAATACCATATGGAAGGTCTTTACCGGGGCAATTTTCTTACCAATAAAGTGACCTATAATCCGCACATCCACATAAGCGAAAATTTTATGGCGCTGGTCTACTCGCTGGAGGAGGATACCTCAGTCAAGCCATTGCTTAAAAGAGCGATAAAGAAAGAAGAGATTTATACAGCCAAAATCAGGTCAAGCGATGAAGAAAAGAGAATTATTCTCCAGAAGATCCAAGAGCTAAATCCAGGATTTAGCAGTAGTTCAAAAATTATCCTGCTTAATCCTAACGCCAGCCAACTGCTGCCCATCAGGAGATGGCCGATAAAGAATTTCTGCGAACTTGCAAAGATGACGCTGGAGCATGATAAGAAGGCTTTTGTGCTGATAACAGGAACGCAAGCCGAAAAGCCTGATGCAAAGGAGATTTGTGATTATGCCCAAAGTAAAAGATGCATAGATTTTACCGGCAGGACCAGCTTTAAGGAGCTTATCGACCTTTACAATGTTTCAAGGATCCTGGTAACAAATGACAGCGGCCCAGCTCATTTCGCATCCTTGACTGAAATTTCCATTATCGCTATATTTGGGCCTGAAACGCCTCATCTTTACTCACCGTTAAGCAAGAACTGCACATGTGTCTACTCAAACTATGCATGCTCTCCATGCGTCTCAGCCTTCAACCACCGCAAGACCCCGTGCACAGAGAGCAAATGCCTTGAGGCGATAAGGCCGGAAGAGGTTTTTAGGATACTAAGGCAGCAGCTTAATTCGTCACCATGAAGTTCACCAAAGGAACAGAGGCAATAATCATTGCTTTAATTTATCTTGTTGGCCTTTATATCTGGACTCTGCCTATCCAGAAAGATAAGATGCCTTACGGTGAGTTTGATGCAATATCTCACTGGGAATTGGGAGATTATATGGCACAGGCAGATCTTCCGATTGTCACCTTGCCGGCTTATATAGATAGGCGGTATGGGAGGGATAATGCATTTAAGCCTCATACTCTATGGTATCATCCTCCATATCATACCAACTTCGCAGTTGCCCAGGTCCTTGGTGGTGATAGGATAGTGCCTATCTATCTTCTCAATGCGATGCTCAGCTCTTTTCTTGTGCTTGCACTGTACTTTTTCATGAGAAAGATGTTTGGCTTTCTTCCTGCTCTTCTTTCATCAGTTCTTGCTGCTTTTTCAGCAAGGGATATATTTGTGTTCTTATGGGGTCAATGGCCTGAGAGAATAAGCTATTATATGATCCCGCTTGTGCTGTATGCTTATTACAAATATACTGATTCCTACCTAAGCGGCCAGACAAAGCAGATATATATCTATCTGACAGGAATCCTGCTAGGCATAACTATATTTCTTCATCCGATGGGTTTCTTCTATTCTTCAACGGTTCTTGTGGTTTATTCATTATTCCTGCTTGCGAGGAAAAGAAGGATCTTTTTTAATTGGAAACATCTTACTATAGCAACGATTTTTTTCATTTTACTGTTATCGCTATTTCCCTATCAGACAGGATCAGTGGTAGTCCAATTCTTCGGTAAAAAAGAAGGTATAGACACCTCTGCCAATGATTTTTCAAGGCTTTTTTCATGGTTTAAGAAGCCGAACAAGGACTTGGGCGTCCCTGATTTCTATTTCTCTTTCAGGCAGATGCATGGCCTTTGGACGCTGCCTTTCCTGCTTTTGGGAATAGCATTTGCATTATGGAAGCGAAGGGACAAGGACTATGTTTTGCTTGCATGGCTTATAGGATTATATATTGTTTTGCACATGGATGTTATCGGCAAGGGTCCTTTTGTGCATAGGACGCTTTCTGCATCATCGCATATCTTTATACCCTTCACTGTCCTGGGAGCAGTCTACATTAGTTCCTTCACCAGCAACCATCACTATAAGATTTATATCAAATATGCGATTGCCGTCCTTGTCATCATACTGGCAGTAAGCGTTAATGGAAAGTTTGCATTTTCAACATTAAAAGATGCTTATTCAGGTCTGGGAAGGATGAACACTGCTCAATATGATGCAGCAGAGTGGATGAGACAAAATCTGCCTCAAGATGCCAATGTTACCGATATAGGAGTGATTAATTTGCAAAGGGCTTATTGGATACAGGGAGTATCACTGCATATGCAAACACCTTTTGCGCCAAAGACTGAAAATTTCCCCACTGAAGAAGAGATGGCGCAGTATATAATGATTGACTATTCTGACCTATTAAGGATGGGAAGAAGAGATATTGCCGAGCAGATCCTTGCTTGGGAAAGGGATGCTATGGCAAACGATACAATTGTATATAACAAGGATGATGTGAGGGTTTATAAGAATGAAGAATAAATCTCTGATAGTTATTATTTTGGTTTCAGTCGCTTCCTTTTATCTATTATTCGGGATAGTAGGCGTGCGGACGATAGTCGGTCTTGCCATGTTTTTTATTGTCCCTTTCTATCTGATGCTTGACTATTATGAGCTTGATCTCAGTGAGAAGTTGATATTTTCAGCAGTTCTGGGAATAGGGCTTTGCTCTGTTTTTGTCTATTACCTGGGCTTGCTATTTAAATCATTAAACCTTGGCATCGTTGCCAGTTTCATCCTTCTTTACGGTATCGGAGCTTTTTTTCAATATAAGAAAAGAAGCAAGAGCAAGGCATAACAGAGGAAGGATTATCCCTTGTAATTGCATCTTTATTCCTATCAGGCCAAGGTTGTAGCCAACGATACCTGTTATTGCTAATCCCAGGCAGGTGCCTATGATGAGGCGTTCGATGAAATCAAGCTCTTCATGCCAATAATACATCAAGCTGAAACCTGGCAGGATAAAAAGCCAGAAAAAAAAGAACACATAGCTAATGATTAGGCCAAAACTTTCCTTTGCGAACAACAGCTTGAAGATTATGATAAACGTAAAGAATAAGGTGATGAGATGTACTGATTCTTTCTTTAATTTACCTGCCAGTTCTTTATTCAAGGCATTCAACCCCTGGCCTATCATTCTCTATTATTGAGACGACTTCGTTTGAAAATATCTCTTTGATCCATCCTTTTTTTAACATAAGCTCCTTTATCGCCTGGCTGTACTGGCCCATGACCGGCTGGTATGTGATCTTATTGAAATAGATATATTCCAGGCTGCAGATATCCTTTTCAGGCGACTGCCAGCCTTCTAAAGGCTGGTACTTATCTGCACATTCATAATTCTCAGGCTTGGGGCTTAGCAGGTAATATCCAAATGACCATAAGCCCTTATGGCAAAGATAAGCGGAATAAGAGTCTGCAAGGCCAAAAGTGAATTTTCTCTGGATCGCTTGGGATTTTATACCCTCGATGAACTCATCAGTGCTGACCTTGAAGGCAAGATGCTTAGAGTTATATAGGGCAGCTGCCTGGGACAAGGGATCAGAATACATGTAATAGATGCTTGCATTTTTTGGTATATTCTCGGAAACCCACTTCAAGCCTTCCCAATTATATGGATCCATCACTCCTTGTCCTGTTTTTGTTTTAGGGACTAAAGGATATGCGATGATCATGAGTATCAAACAGCCTAAGGCAAAGCTATGCCTAATATCGATCTCCTTTATCATGAACTTTACCATCTGGTATATTGCCAGCGCAAGGAAGAAAGCCAGGTAAAGATGCCAGAAAAACCTATGCGTCGATGCTCGTTTTCCAAGACCTATGAATGTTAGGTAGCTAACT
>DASRUK010000103.1:0-10712 GCA_035655475.1 Candidatus Nanoarchaeia archaeon | reverse complement strand
TCTTCTCAACAACTTCGTAACCTTCCATCTTCATTTGAATTGGTTTTCTCATGTAGTTACAATGTAACTACAAGAACTAAATAAATATTTCGGTGCTCAAGTATATAATTAGAATTAGTGGGATAAAGCTAAACGATTACTCCAAGTCGAAACATTTTTAAATAACCGACATTTCCTATTATTTCAGCCCGAGTTCAATCAGAGCGCCTTTAGGGTTATAAAGGTTGGATTCTAGCGGTTTACTATGGAAGAAAAAAAAGATTATAAGCACTTTATCAGGATAGCAAACACCGATTTGAACGGTGCGCGAGCTATTATTACATCTCTAAGGCAGATAAAAGGCGTTAGCTTTATGTTTGCAAACATGGTCTGCCATTTATCCGGCGTTGACAAATATAAAAGGACAGGAGACTTAAACGATGATGAGATAAAGAAGATAAACGATGTCATCGTAAACCCTAAGGATTATAAGGTTCCATCATGGATGCTTAACAGGAGAAAAGACTTAGAGACCGGCCAAGACAGGCACCTGATCTCCGCAGACCTCACCTTCTCGACAGATAATGATATTAAGATGCAGAAGATGATAAGGTCTTACAAAGGAGTAAGGCATATCCTTGGCCAACCAGTAAGAGGCCAGAGGACCAAGAGCAATTTCAGGAAGAATAAAGGAAAAGTTCATCTTGGCGTAAAGACCAGGCCAGGAGCAAAATCAGGAAGGACTTAAACGATAAAAATGGGACATCCAAAACTAAAAAGCAGGAAATTCAGCAAGCCCCTTCATCCTTGGCAAAAAGAAAGGATAGAGGAAGAAAAGCAGCTTCTTGCAGATTTTGGCCTGAAGAACAAGGAAGAGGTTTGGAAAGCAAACTCCCTCCTAAGCAAATACGCAAAGCAGGCAAAAAATCTTATCGCACTTACAACACCTCAGGCAGAGCTTACAAAGCAGCAGCTTCTAAGCAAGATGAACTCACTCGGATTGGTAAACGAAACCGCAAAGATAGAGGACATCCTTACGATTACAGTCAGGGATATATTGAGCAGAAGGCTTGAGACCTTTGTTCACAGAAATGGCCTTGCAAGGACCATAAGGCAGGCAAGACAGCTCATAACCCATGAGCATATACTTGTTGCAGGAGAGAAAATAACTTCCCCGTCATATATTGTTTCAAGAAAGGAAGAAGCTCTTATTGAGTTTGCTCAAAATTCACCTTTCTTTAGCATAGATCATCCAGAAAGGGCAATAAAGAAGGAGATGCCTGTAGGAGCAAAGAAGGAAGAAAAGGCAGCAGTTGCAGAGAAACCGAGAAGAGATAACAGAAGAAGAAGGGAAGTTAGAAAATGAGACCAAAAAGCAGATGGGGAATAGCGCACATTTACTCAAGTTATAACAATACTATTATCCACATTACAGATATTTCAGGTACTGAAACATTGGCATTATCCTCTGGCGGACAGGTCGTCAAGTCAGACAGGATGGAAAGCTCGCCTACTGCTGCTATGACAGCAGCAAAGAAAGCAGCAGAGATTGCAATGGATAAGGGAATAGACAGCATTCACGTAAAGATTAAAGCTCCAGGCGGCCATAACGGTCCAAACAACCCAGGCCCAGGTGCTCAGGCAGCAGTAAGGGCACTATCAAGGATGGGTTTGAAGATAGGCATAATCGAAGATGTAACTCCTATACCTCATGACGGATGCAGGAAAAAAGGAGGAAAAAGAGGAAGAAGGGTATGATTGAAATAAAACTGATTGACCAGGACAAAGAAAAGAATAAGGTTTCATTTGAGATGGCAGATACCACTCCATCATTCGCAAATCTCTTGAGAAGGGCAATCAGTGAAGAAGTCCCGGTTATGGCAATAGAAGAGGTGGAGTTCAGGAAAAATTCATCTATCCTATATGATGAGATGATAGCTCATAGGTTAGGGCTTACCTCACTGACTACAGACTTAAAATCATATAACCTTCCATCGGAATGCAAATGTGAAGGAAAGGGCTGTGCAAGATGCCAGTTGAAGCTTACGATAAAGGCAAAAGGCCCAGGTATGGTCTATGCTTCAGAGATTGAGTCAAAAGATTCAGCAGTAAAGCCAGTCTTCCCAAAGACACCTATTGTAAGCTTGCTGAAAAACCAGGCTTTAGAGCTTGAGGCAACTGCAATCTTAGGTCAGGGAAAAGAGCATGTTAAATGGTCGCCAGGCCTTGCTTACTACAAGAACAAGCCTCTGATAGAGATTGACTTAAAGAAATGCGATGCCTGCGGAAAATGCGTAGAGCAGTGCCCGACAAAGACTATCAACATTACCGACAACAAAGCAGTCGTTTCAAAAGATCATTTGATGGATTGCCATCTATGTGCAGCATGCATCGATGCTTGCCCAAAAGAGGCGATAAAGATAACAAGGACAAATGACTTCATATTTTATCTGGAATCATGGGGACAGCTTGACTGCAAGAAAGTCTTGCTTGAAGCCTCGTCGATTATAGATAAAAAGCTAGATCAATTTGCTGAAACGCTTAAACAGGCTAAGTAAACCCTGCGGGGATGTCTGAGCCTGGTCAAAAGAATACGGTTGAGGAAATGACCTTCAAACGCCGTATGGCTTAGTGCCTGCGCGGGTTCAAATCCCGTTCCCCGCATTGCACAGTAAAAACAAGAAAATGGCAAAACCAACAGGACCGACAAACACTGTACTGATTTCATTAATTGAAGATCTAAAGAAAAAGGAAGGAAACATTTGGAAAAGTGTTGCTTCTGACCTAAGCAGGCCTTCAAGAAAAAGAAGGATAGTAAACCTTTCAAAGATAAGCAGGCTCTCAAAGGAAAACGAGACTATCCTGGTTCCAGGAAAAGTGCTTGGCTCAGGAGTCCTTGAGCATAAGATAACTATTTCAGCTTATCAGTTTTCAGAGTCAGCAAAAGTAAAGTTAAAAGAGTCAGGCTCAAAGATACTGGAGCTTAACGATTTGGCAAAACAAAGCCCAAAAGGCATAAGGATAATAGGTTAAAATGGTAGTTTTCGACGCAACAGACATGATACTTGGAAGATTGGCTAGTACAGCTGCAAGAAGAGCTATACTGGGCGAGAATGTAGAGGTTATAAACTGCGAAAAAGCAGTGATAACTGGAGCAAGAAAAAGGACACTTGCAGATTATAAGCAAAGATTCCACAGGGGCTCACCTACAACAGGTCCATTTTTCAGAAGGATGCCTGACAGGTTTGTAAAAAGGGCGATAAGAGGAATGATTCCATACAAAAGGGAAAAAGGCACAAACGCACTCAAAAGAGTTATGTGTTATATGGGTGTTCCTGATCATTTAAAAGATGTTAAAGCAGAAACATTGCCTCAGGCAAACATCTCGAAGATTACTGTCGTAAAATATACAACTGTTGAAGAGATCTGCAGGAATATGGGTGGCAAAATATGAAACCGATCATGAGTTCAGGTAAAAGAAAAAGGGCTATAGCCAGAGCATCCCTAAAGGAAGGAAAAGGCGTGGTAAGGATAAACAATGTCCTTCTTGACCTCTATGAGCCAAAAATGTACAGGTTGAAATTAAGAGAGCCCTTGATACTTGCAGGAGACATTGTTGACAAGATAAATATCGATGTTAATGTTTTTGGTGGAGGCATCGCTTCCCAATCAGAAGCTTCAAGGCTTGCTATCGCAAGAGCCTTGAACGAATACGCAAAGAGCGATAAACTTAAGGAAAAATTTTTGAAATACGACAGACAGCTGTTAGTTGCAGATATCAGAAGGCATGAGCCCTCAAAGCCAAACAGGCAGGGCCAGGCAAGAGCAAAAAAACAGAAATCATACAGGTGAAAGAATGATTATTCCAATACGATGCTTTTCATGTGGCAAGCCAGTTGGCCATCTTTGGGAAGAGTATAATGAAAGGATAAAGAAAGGCGAAGATAGGAAGAAAGTGATGGATGAGCTGGGCATCGACAAATATTGCTGCAGGGCTTTATTCCTGGGCCATGTTGACCTGATAGATATCGCAGCTCAATTTAAAAAAGTTTAAACTTATTTTTCTGCAATAAAGTTTATCGGATTTATCTGCATAGAAGCGCTTCTGCTCTGCCCTGTGTTCTTGTCATGCACTATGCAAGATACAGTATAAGCCTTATTTGTGTATGGATAGCTGTGCAATTTCTTTCCTATCAGATCATTGCTGATGGATGAGCCATCCCCATAATTAAAGTCATATACATAGTTGCCTGACCCATAGATTCCTTTGCATGTAAATTCATATTCAACAATGCTGCCAGTAAGTTTAGGATACCAGGGGCTTATCTCTATGCCTGCAATAAATTGATTCCCGCCGCTGGGAGCACCGCCCGCTCCAAGAGCGACCTTATATATCTTTGAATCAGTCTTGCCAAGAGATATAAATCCAGCTTCTCCATATATATCTGTGAAAAAAAGCGCATTGTCGACAAAATCAAGCCCTACAGGCGTTCCATATCCTGCTCCAGTATATTTCACAAGCTCCCTATGGCTAAGGATATTGCCTGAACCATCCATCTGGAACTCAAGTATATGCTTGCTTTTTTGAGGCCCTTGCTGATATATGGGTCCTGCCACTGCAACATAGAGCTCTCCTGAAAAATCGCTGTTGCCTTTGTTGTTCTCTAAATCGACCGGTGATACATCAAGAGTAAATATCCTCTTTTGATGGAAGGTCGCAAAGTTATCATTCAGTCCCCAGCCGTAATTTTCACCCTTGATAACTTGGATAAGACGGTCATCGGTATCAGGTGCATTGTCAGTTGCATATAGTGCTCCTGATGCGCTAAAATCAAGACCAAATGGATTTCTAAGGCCTTTGGCATGCACCTGAACATCACTGCCGTCTGTCTTCATGCTGATTATCTTGCCGGCAAGTATGGAGTCAGATTGAGCATTGCTTGGCGTGAGTGCATCCCCAAGCCCGACGTATAACCTTCCATCCGGACCCTTTGCTATCTGCTGGATCTGATGGGAAGCTGCAGAAGGCAGATTGCTGATTATAGTTTGAGTGCTTAAGTAGACTGACCCATCGCTTGCGGTATCAAACTTAACTATCTTATTTTTGACACCATCTCCTTCTTTATACACCATCCCAGCAAACAAGTCTCCGGACTCATCAACATAAAGCCCAGTCAGCCCCATCTGGCCTCCTCCGGTTATGCTTCCAAATGGGTCAAAATTGAGAAGGCCGCTTGCATATACAGCTGAGCTTCCGTCGGCATATACCACCTTGATAGTGCCATATAGCTCAGTCACGTACAGATATGGCCTTTTGTTCAAAGGAAGGTTGGAATAGATTTTAGGAGCAGCAGCTACATGCACCGGCGTGTTGAATCCTGAGGCAAACTCAGTGACGCTATAACCAGATGCAGCAGTCCAGCTTGGCGCAGTAGGATCAAGTGTCGGTTTTGCTTTTGTCGTAAATGTTCTCCAAGATGACCAATCAGTTTTTAGGTTCGAAGTATCCACATACCTTGCCCTGACATTGTACGTAGTTGAGTATTCCAGCCTTTCCATACCTGAAAGGCTTCCGCTAAAAGTTCCATCAGGAGTATGCACATGATATCTTAAGGTTCCGGTTGCACCATAAAGGCTCCACACTTTCTCAGACGCAGACCATATCTCAAATTCACTTGCCTTATGTATCCCAGGATTTGCCGGCTCCATCGCCTCAAGATGAAATGAATCCGGAGCGACATTGTCTGCAATCGTATGTGAAAGCCATATTGGAGCGCTTAACACAGTGCTGCTGCCTCCATCGCTAGGTACTTCTGGAACAGATGTTGAATACAAGGGACTTTTTGCATATCCATTCTCTTGTATGCAGGTATTTCCAAGGCATATCTTCTGCCCAAACCCAGCCTGGCTTTGTTTATACATCTCAAAATATTCTTTAACCGCGCCATCAGGCTTTTCCCAAGCAGAGATTGCAAGACTTCCAGTGCTTCCCTGGCATTTTATATGCCTTCCTCCATCATAGGTGTCAGAGATTATTGAACCACCAACACATGAAGCAATAATCGATGATAATCTTTGCACACTGGCATTTGGAGCAACAGGTCCTGAAGTCCCGCTCCCATTTGGAGGAATATTTGAATAGGGGCTGCTTTTTGCATAGCCGTCATTTTGAAGGCAAGTTGTGCCAATACAGATTTTTATACCGCTTCCAATCTGGCTTTTTTTATACATCTCAAAATACTGCTTTTCTCCGCTGTCAGGCTTTTCCCATGCAGAAACAGAAAGGGTGTTTGCGCCTCCTTGGCAACTAATATGCCTGCCGCCGTCATAAGTATCTGAGCTTATCACCCCTCCCTGACATGTTGCTGGAAGTGTTTGCAAACTGCCACTAATTGCCCCTCTGGGTGTGCTTCCATTGCCCGCACTTCCATCGCTGGGAGCTACGTCCCTTATCCATTCATTTGTTATCCCATGAGGGACACCTTTATTGTCTGGAAAATAAGGATTTCCTTTGTCAAAAAATTCCACAGGCAGTCCGTTTTCCTTGCCGGAGATAGAACATACAAAATCAAACAAACCATGGCCAGGGGCAGTATATGTCTTTGTCTTGCCGCTCCCAAGGCTTGTAGTAATACCTGTCCTTGCATCGATAACCTGCCATGAAGGCGTGCCAGATATAGAAGATTGGCAATCAAGGGTTGTACTCAATCCATTTGAGCTGATAGGAACTATCTTATGATCAGGCTTGTCTGCGCTAAGATCGATATGCAAGTCACCCCTATACTGCTTTGAAAAATCTGTGGTGTCAACTATGATGCAGCCGATATGATAGAGCTTATTTGCCTTAAAAGTATAGGTTAAAAATTCATTTGCAGGCTTATCAAGGATTACCGCCTCTTCACCCTCACCCTCTGGTCGTATAAACCAATCCCTGACAAACTGCTGGTCAGCGTTGCAGCTGAATGTATAAGTTTTTGTCACAGGATTTGCAGAAACGACCCTTACATAAACATCTGAAGAGCCATGCCCTTCTATGATAGCTGAAAAGCTAGCCAAAGCTACAAGTAATAATAAAATCAATCTCTTCATTTTAACACCCCCGGAATCATTTAGAACTGGGTTTTAGCTAATAAAAAACTTTATAGTCATTAAAGAGTTGCTTTTAGAGATAAGTAGCTCTAGCAATCATCAAAGCATAATATTTTTATAAACCTCAGAATATTAGTCTTGAAATGGATGCTATCGCCCATCTTCTTTGGACATCAATAATCTTCTATGGTTTTCCTAACCGAAAAACTATGCTATTATTCTCCATCTTGCCTGATTTATTATCCTGGGGATTTTATGCTGGCTATGTCTTGAAAAGAAAACTTCCGATAGGAAAGCCAAACCTAAGGGATATTCCAAGATGGGCTCATACATTATACAATGTCACTCACAGCATATTCACTTTCATCGCCCTAAGCCTGATTGTTTGGTTCATCACAAAAAGGCCTCCGTTTATCATGCTTCCCTGGCTTCTTCATCTGATGTTAGATATCCCTACTCACTCAAGAGAGTATCTTGCAACCCCTTTTCTTTGGCCTCTTTCCAGTTGGGTCTTTCCAGGAGTAGGTTGGGAATCATTTAAGGTGATGGTGATAAATTATATCGCGATAATAAGCTTGCTTGCAGCAACGCTCATCATGCAGCAAAATCTCTTGCTATTATTCTTACCATAAATATTTTAAAGCGGTTATTATTTCTAGACAATTATGGCTGATTTTAATAAGATAGAAAAAAAATGGCAGAAAGCCTGGGATGAAGCAAAAGTCTTTCAATCAAAAGAAGACAAAGCCAAAAAAAAATTCTACATCCTAGAGATGTATCCTTATCCTTCTGCTAGCTTTCTTCACATGGGCCATGTCAGGAACTACACGATAGGCGACAGCTATGCCAGGTTTAAGCGGATGCAAGGATTTAACGTGCTGTATCCTATGGGTTTTGACTCATTTGGCCTTCCAGCAGAGACAGCCTCAAAAAAAGAAGGCATCCACCCTAAGAAATATACAGAGAATGCTATAAAAAAGATCACCGAATACTTCAAGCAGCTTGGAAACAGCTATGACTGGTCAAGGATTCTTGCAAGCCATGAGCCTGAATACTACCGCTGGAACCAATATTTCTTCATAAAACTCTTTGAAAAAGGCCTTGCCTATAGAAAAAAAGCCCCTGTTAACTGGTGTGACTCATGTTCTTCTGTTTTGGCAAACGAAGAGGCAGAAGGAGGAGAATGCTGGCGATGTGCAAGCCAGGTAGTAAAAAAAGAATTAGAGCAATGGTTCTTTAAGATAACTTACTACTCAGACAGGCTTTTGGAGGATTTGGATAAGGTTGATTGGCCTGATAATATCAAGATTATGCAAAGAAATTGGATAGGAAAAAGTGGGGGGGTAGACATCTTCTTTCCATTGGAAAACTCAAAAAGAGTCCTTTCAACCTTCACTACAAGGTGCGACACAATCCACTCTGTAACCTTCCTAGCTATAGCTCCTGAAAGTCCATTAGTTGATGAATTGGTCAACGGCACAAAATATGAGACTGAAGTAAAAGCATTTGTTAAGAAAGTAGTCAAGAAAAAGATTGAAGACAGGATAAATGAGGAAAAAGAAAAAGAAGGCGCTTTTACAGGCAAATATGCGATTCATCCAGTGACAAAAGAAAAACTCCCCATTTATGTCTCTAATTTTGCATTGATGTACGGCACAGGGGTAGTTATGTGCGATGCCCATGACAAAAGGGATTTTAGGTTTGCAAGAAAATACAATATCCCTCTAAAGCTTGTGATAAGCAAAGACGGCAAACCAATAGAGCCAAACGAGCCTTATGTAGATGATGGTGTATTGTTCAACTCAGGCAAATTTTCAGGCATGCATAATAGAGAAGCCTTGCCAAAGATGGCAGAGTGGCTCGAAAATAACAACATGGGCAAAAGAACTGTTAATTATAAGATTCGTGATTGGCTGATCTCCCGCCAAAGATACTGGGGAACACCGATTCCTATCATCTACTGCGACACATGCGGGACAGTCCCTGTCCCAGAAGAAGAGCTTCCTGTCTTGCTGCCAGAAAAAGTTGATTTTAAGGCTGCAAATCCTCTTGCAAAAAGTGAAGAGTTCATCAACACAAAATGCCCAAAATGTGGTGGAAAGGCAAAGCGTGAGACAGACACCATGGGCGGCTTTGTCGACTCATCCTGGTATTTCCTAAGGTATTGTGATAATAAGAACAAAAAAGAACCATTCGCTAACTCAAAAGTAAATTACTGGATGCCTGTTGACCAATACGTTGGAGGAGCAGAACATGCTGTCATGCACTTGCTTTATGCACGATTCTTCATCAAAGCACTTAAGGATTTAGGGTTTGTTGATTTTGACGAGCCATTCACAAGATTGTTCAACCAGGGGATAGTTTACAAAGACGGCGCAAAGATGTCAAAGAGCAAGGGAAATATAGTTTATCAGACAGAGATCTCAGAAAAATATGGCATAGATACTGCAAGGCTTTTCTTGATGTTTGTCTCTTCTCCAGATAAGCAGATGGAATGGAGCGACAGCGGTGTTGAAGGAAGCTACAGGATAATAAACAAGCTTTTTAGAGAAAATGAAAAGGTAAAAGATATTGCGCTTATCCCAAGGACAGAAAGCAAGATGAATGCCATGTTAAGGGACGTGGAAAAAAACATTGAGAGCTTTGACTATCCAAAGGCGATTATCTCTGCAACCTCGTTTCTAGACCATCTAGACACTTTAGAATCAATACCAAAGCAAGCTTACGAAAATCTGTTAAAAATTTTCTCACCCTTCTGCCCTCACGTGACAGAAGAGCTTTGGCAAATGATAGGCAATAAACCGTTCTTATCCTTGGCAAGATGGCCAGCATTCGACGAAAGCAAGATAGACCCAAGACTAGAGGCAGCAGAGGAGATGATAAACAATACGATAGCAGACATAGCAAACGTCCTTAAGCTAATCAAAGTTGACAAGCCAAAGAAAATTAAGCTGATAATCTCGCCAGCATGGAAATATAGGTTCATGGCCTTGATCAAGGCTGAGCTCGAAAAAACAAGAGATGTTAAAACTCTGATCCAAGCCTGTATGAAAGAGCCCGAGCTAAAAAAGCACGGCCAGGATATTTCAGCGATGATTCCGGCGCTCCTCAAAGATTCATCAAAAATACCTTCAGTTGTTTTGTCTCAAGAGCAAGAATTTGGCAATTTAACAGAAGCAAAGAAACAGATTGCAAGCCAATTCAATTCTGAAGTAGAGATTGAAAAAGCAGAGCAAAGCAAAGAGCAAAAGGCAAAGAACGCAAGCCCGCTGAAGGCGGCGATTGTTATAATAAATTGATGCTTAATGGCAGTAAAAGAAGTCTTGATGATAGGTGATCCCAAGCTAAGGGAGAAATCCGTCGATGTTTCTGACTTTGAAGAGACCAATCAGGTATTGATCGATTTAAAGGATACATTGGAGTACCTGCAAAAAACCAAGAAAATATGCAGAGCCTTGGCAGCTCCTCAGATAGGATACCAAAAGAAGGTAATCTATATGCAGATTGTACTATAACATCTAAATTTTACGACAATAAAAGTAAACTATAAATATAAGTAATTCTTAGGCCTTGTTTGGTGATATAATGGAGCAAATACTACTTACCCCAAAAGAGCTTAGACGTTATGAAATGGTCCAGGCACG
>DASRUK010000102.1:0-11035 GCA_035655475.1 Candidatus Nanoarchaeia archaeon | reverse complement strand
CACTTGCATGATGCATTTGGGCAGTAAACATCTAATTTCCTTGCTTTCCTAGCCATAGGCAACACCTCTTTACACTCGATAAAGAAATAAAGCAATAATTAATCTACTGATATATAAACATTCCTATTTTAGCCCAATCCCAAAATGGTAAATTTTGAAATTGTTACTTTATAGTAAGTATTTTTGCAAATATTTAAATAGCCAACCGTATTTAGGAGGGTAATATGTCCATTAAAAGATGGCAGGCAAGTGCAGACTTGGACAGATGGTTCAATGCTCATTCTGAAAAAGAAAAGGCTGCTTTTGAAAGGAAAATGGGCATTTGCTGGAGTCAAGGTACACCTGAACAAAAGTATGGCGCTGTAAACGCATGGCTTGAGATAACTGACAGAGAAGAAGATCATGCAAGGGAAGATGCCCGTGAAGCTAGACAGTACGAGTTTATGACAAGGCTTGAAAAAGCAAGAATAGAGGCTTTTGCACAAGCTTTGCAGGAAACTTCCCGAATAATTCGTGAAGGGCATCAAGAAGATACAAAAAGGTTGGAGCAGGTTATTGCACGGTTGATAGAGAACCAACCTCCTCCTTATACCGGTGGCGGTCATGTGATGAATCCTTTTGAAGGAAGATATCTTCCTGAGTCGGTAACTTATATGGACTGTTGGAGGAAGCATGCTCCTGATGAACATTTTCCTGAAGGAAGACCTGGTCCTGCCCGAATCGTCCAGGTCATACCCCGAGAAGAGGGTATACATTATAGATGCATGATTGCTATGGGTTCCCAAAAGCCTGAAGGTTTTGCTCGCTTGGGCTATCAGATATTTCATGAGGAATTGCTTCGGCAAGGGGACTGCCCAAGGCCCTACAGCAGGAGCATCACAAGGAGGATTCCCCTTTTAAGTTGGCTATTAGTAAGGCCAGATGTCTGTCCTTTAGCGGATGCTGGAGATTATCTTCTTGGTAAGGATGGATCATTTAATAGGGTGAGCGATTAGATGGATAGAAACAGTGCAAGAGCACTGGTAGCCTCCATGGGCAATGCTTTTGCATCGGGAAGCGACCAAGCTAACCTGGGCCAGGTATTGGAGGATTCCTTACATCCTTTGCTAAAAGAACATATCTATGAATTGCATTATAGGCATCATGGCCAGGGTTCATCCACTGACTTTGACAGAGACTATGGACTACATGAAGAGATTGTCAGGTTCTTTAATGGGATACCTTTTGGAGGATTCAGTCTAAGTGATCTATCCAGGTTTCAGCGATTGAATCAAAGAGAATTGCAGGGGCAGGAACTGAAGGAAAAAAGAGATAAAGAAGCAGAGCAATTGCGGCTGTTAGAGAGAATAGGGCAATATATTCTAGGTGTAAGGGCGTTTATCGATGCTGACCGGGCGAGAGTTTTGGCGCATAGTTATGATGTAAATGCTATTCGTGTGGTTGATGAAAGGGAAGTGACAAGCATAGTCAGAGCTGATGACAGTTGTGCTGAGGAAGCTGTGTATCAAAATTATTTTAGAGCCTTGCAAGCAAGGGAATTATTGACTCAACAGCAACAAGTAGCTATAGAAGGAAGGCAAAACCTTGAAAGGTCATTTAGTCCACTAGGGACTTATGAGTCCGGGCAACTTACGGATTTTCTTAACGACAGAGATGCTAAGTATAGTTCTGTCACTTACGCAACAAAGTATTGCCAATGGAGACTAAGGCAACTAAGAGATGGGGCTATTACCATTAGGGTCGTGCATAGGTTTGAGTAAGATGAAAAATCTAAATGAATTAATAGAGGAGGATTTGAGGGGAGATGTTGCAAGAGATCCAGCAATGGCTAAGCAGTACATTGAAAAAGCGAACCTTTCTCTTCAACAGAGTAATAGAGAGATGGCGATAATGCTATATACTGCGGCATTAAGAGTAGATCCTAACAATAGGGAAGCAAAAATCGGATGCAATTACACCCGAGGGATAGATGCCTTGGAAAGAGGCGAGTTATATTCTTCAATTGCTTGTTTAAACGAGGTGATAGCATTAAATCCACACTTTAGATCGGCACAAGATCTGTTTAGGATGGCAGTGATACTTAGTAATGATTGGTTTTCACTTGGAGATATGGGTATTTTGGCAACTGATGCAACAAAGCCCACTGAAGAGCATATCAATAGAGCTAATCATATACAAGAGGTGGTACTGTCAGACCGAACATTTGATGGCAGCTATAAGGCGGATGATTGCTATAACTTAAGCGCAAAGATTGTTTTGGGTAGACAGAATAATATTTTACGTTCAAGGGGATTGGAAAACACCTGGGGAGTTGATACTGATAACCATTATCAAACCAAGATCAATCTGTTGATTTCAGAGAATGCTAACTGGAAACACAATTTAGAAGTATGGTTTTGCATAGGTGAAAAACATGGGCAACCCCGAATTGTCCGGCCCTATGTAAATCATGACCAAGAAGTTGCCAATGGATATTTATGCCAAAGGTTTGATGAGGACTTCCTAGGTACATTATCGCTGTGTGATATTGCTAACCCTCTTATCAAAGCATATTCTTCAACACCGGTAGATTTCTGGGTACCTAAGAAAGACTCTATTAGAAGGTTTCTAAACCCCAACAATCCTCTAGATTATGAGGATGTTTATCCCATTATTATACACATTTGGGAGGTACCTATGAACCACAAGCTGACAGTCGACTATAAAGGTTCTGTACATTATCAGCCTCAGGGGTTGGCAAAACTATTGACTTTGAAATGCGATGAGTCTTATACAGGACAGATACAATTTAAAGGTGAAGGGGGAACAGCCTGGGTTGTTTCAAATGGCCGGATAATTATGTGGAAAGTGAGTAATCCAGAGTATACCTATCAAGCTTCAAGCTAGGGGATGAATATGTCAAACCTACTAGACCTTGTGAACAAAGACCTGAATAGTCATCCTGTAGCCAAGGATCCAGCAAAGGCAAGAGAGCATGCTGAGTATGGAGATAATGAGCTTAGACGACGAAATATTGAAGCTGCGCTTATGCAGTTTAATGCCGCTAAGAGACTAGATCCAGAAAACCGTGAAGCTCAGAGAGGATTTCATTATGTCAGAGGTATAAATTTGTTGTTAAGGAACGATGGCTCTGCAGCCCTAGAGCATCTAAAGAAAGTGCTTGCTATCGATCCAAAATATCGTTCGATATTAAATGCCATCCGGACAGCAGCTGTCCTTGCTGATGATTGGCAGGTAATCTCTCAAATTGGAATCCAAAGGTCAAGTGAGGCTACTCCTGGTTCATTGGGATATTTGGAGGCACCTAGGCAATATAGCGACTTTTGTACCCTTTGGCCATATAAGATACAATTTGAGGAAAAGAAATATAATGATCATCCGGAAGTTTATGCATATTTAAAAGAGTATATGGGGAGATTTATATCGAACCTTCCTAAAGGGATGAAAAATTGCTTTGATGGTTCTTTCTTTGAACCTCCTATCCATCTTAATGAGATGAGAGCATGTATTGCCCCGGTAGATTGGAAAGAACATAGGGAGGTCTGGTTAGTTCAATGTGAAGTAGACCCCCCTATCCAATGGGTAATCAGGCCCTATAGAACTTGTACAAGGGATGTAGAAACATATTGCTATCCACTAAAAGGTGAACATTTGGGTATGTGTAAGGAGATCTTTCTAAAGGGCCGTCCAGCTGATCTTCTTACCTTAGAAAGTTCTTGTATCCCTGAACACAGTTCTTGGACGGGAGGTAAACTTGAGCAGGTAGAGCGCACTTTTCCTGTATTAGTGACTGTCTGGGATGTTCCGTTTTATCTCGAGCTACATGGAGCTTTTAAAAATGAGAAGGTGGGTTGCAGTTCATTATTACAAAGCCTTACCCACACAGTTAGCGATGTAGGTTACACTGGTGAAGCGAAGTATAGGACAGAAAAAGGAATAGCAAAGGTTTTGTGCACTCCCGGTTCTCCTGTAATTGATTGCAGTCCAAATTTTCTTAAAATAAGATTTCATCAGGTCGAGGCATATGCATATAAGAAAGACCGAAAATGGCTTTAATTATGCCTCCTTAAAGTGATAATAAAACTTGAGCCAAGCTTATATTCATTTAAGGTAATCTTTGCCGTAGGAAATAGTTTCTTCACATCGCCGATTATATCTTTGGTTTTATCCCAACTCCTATTCCACCTAAGAAGAGGCATCAATATATTCAATGGCTTGAAATTAGATAGTTTGCCATCAAGGATAACCAGTTTACCGCCCTTATTTAAGTGATTTACTGCTTTTTTTAGCGCTTCTTTATGGTCAGGTATGGATGAAAATCCAAGAACTGATATGATTGCATCGTACTTTTCTTTATAGTTCACAGCAGCTGCGTCTGCATTGATAAGCTGTATATTTTTCCAGCCATTTTTTCCAATCAGGTATAGAGCCCTGCCAAGCATCGCCTTGGAATAATCAACTGCTGTGAGGCTTCCTTTTTGTCCTATCTTTTGAAGTATATGTTTGAAGTTTTGGCCTGCTCCGCAAGCTATATCAAGTACATCATCGCCTTTTTTGAGACACAGCTCTGAGATAGCCTGTTTTCTTAGAGCGAATATAAAATCAAAAGAAGGAATATAATTCGAATAAGCTATCTCTACATCATTTAATGAATACATCTAACAGATGCTTATCGGGCTTGGAATCGTTCCTTTAGCCATCAGATACATCACTATCATGCCGATCAGGAATCCAACGATTATTGCAACGACCGGATGATGGATATAAGCTTTCTTGTTCATAATATCACCTTTGCTTTTTACCGAATGGTCAATATTTAAACTTTTTGGAAAACTAGGGGCATTTCAATAAGTTACTTTTTGTTACCAAAAGATTTATATAGTAACTATTGGTAACTTAGCATAAGTTGAAGGATCTACCGGTAAAGATAGACGCTGAACTTAAGAAAAGGATAGAGGAATTTATTTCTAAGGGGGAAAATAGGTTTGATTTTCCATCTGTCAAAAACTTCGTCGACAAGGCTGTTCTAAAGCTCCTCAAGGAGCTGGAAAAAGAGGGCAAAAATGAAAAATAAAAAACTCTTTTTCCTGATGCTGGCGTTTTTGGCAGCAGGCAGCCTTATGGCGAGTGCTGCATGGTACAGCAATGTCACAAGCTCGGTGCAAAGGATGCCTATTATTCCTATAGTCGTAAATACAGTTATCATCTGGTTGTTTTTTTATTTCCTGACAACCCTGCTTGCAGCAAAGCAGCTTGGGCTTGAGTCTTCCCAGGGAAAAACTGTATTTAAAGTCGTAGTCACTGTGCTTGCTGTCTACTTTGCATACCAACTTGGAAACCAGTTTGTGTTCTCGCAACCTATTGTAAGAGACTTTTGGAATTATCTGTTTGACCAAGAAGGAATATTAAGAAGCGCTGAGAAGCTGTTTGTGTTTATCGGCGCCAGTATCCTTATCACCTGGGCATTGAGGTCGACACTCAAGATAGGCAATACTTATTGGAAGATAGATGCTTTCCTTGCTGTCCTTATCGCTGCTGACTTGGCAAGATGGGGTATGTCAAAAAATACTTTCATCATCTTTGCCCAGGTTCTTAGCACCATTTTGCTGGCAAAGCAATTCAACGACGTAGGCAAGAAGGGGAGGATAACCTCCTGGTTCTGGGCGTCGTTCATCGTCATATGGCTTTCTGCCATAATGTTTCCTGAGGCAGGCATACTTGGAATAAAGTCTATAGTCGTCTGGATAAGAAGCCTTGGACTTGCAGGGCACATAATAATGATACTGGTGTTCATCTTTGGAGGGCTGATCTTTGGAGCGATAGGAAAATCTCTGATGAACAAGGAGAAAGAGGCAAAGGCTAAACATAACTGGATAAAAAATACAGGACAACACCTACTGCAAAGATTATATAATTTCATGAACACCACAAGAATCCCTATGTTAAATACACTATTCCGTTGGGCAGGCATCCATAACGTTGTGCTTGGAGAGCCTGACCAGGAGGAGATAGGAGTAACCATAAGGAAAATTTGGCATGAACTCTTTGCCAATATGAATTACTTATTAAGGCTTGAAGTATACGATTCGAAGGGAGGTTATGTAGTTGGCGCTAGAAAAGGCCTTGAGCAGGCATATACTGCATTGAAAGAACAGGAAGGATCAACATACCTCCATCTTTATACGGAGAGTGTAATGAATGCTAACATCAGCAGGTACAAAATGGGAACAGGGCTAAGGGGACCAGAAATTGATGGTTCCTGGAATGTAAACGATGGTGATATGGGAATCAGAAAAGACTTTTGGTCTATAGACAATGAGGGAGTTTTAAAGATTAATTATTCATATCCCTTTGATCCTGGAGCTTTTACATTGCAAAATGCAATTTGTTCATTCTTTTTTGAATACATTGGTGGAATAAAGAATTTTATGTCATCCGATGCTCCGACGCATCAAGAAGCTCAATTGAAATTGGCAGAAAGTTGGGCGGAGAAAATAGAGCAGGTGTTCAATGCAGAACTTGCTCGTATAGAAAAAGGATGGTCTTCATATCAAAAATACCTTGGCAGAAGGGGGAAGTTAAGCTTGATTAAACTTGAACAGCTCAGACTACTTTTGATGCTCAGACTTACAGGCCAGTATAAGCATAGCTATAAGTTTGCAAGGATAGGAGCAAAAGTATACAAGATGAATTATTTAAAAAATGCCGCTGGAACGTCAGCGCCAAAGGACTCATCCAATCCGCCCTTCTTCATAGCAGCAGGTGATGAGCTTTTTGAAGACAATCTGGAAAGGACTCCAGATGCACCTTTAGATAATGCAAGAAGAATTGGAGCAGCGGCAAAACCTCTGGTCTCAAACGAAGTAACTGAAGACGGTTATTTTGTTGATGATCTAAATGAGATAAGGTTAACAGGCAGATGCAGCAGAGGCTATGTACGCAGGATCAAACCCAAAACCATTATAACAGTGAATGATATAGAGGGTAATCCAACAGAAATAATGATAGATAATATAATAACAACTCCAATGTTTGTAACAACTGCAACCTGGCTGCAAGATGAGTGGACATTCTTTTTCAGAGATGTCAGGGATGGAAGGTATCACCCTCATAGCAGGGTTGCTTTAGATTACCTCCAAAGGCATTCCCAGGAACGGAAGTATAATTATAATAACCTTCCAAGGGGCGGCAGACCAAACGCAACTACCCCTGCTTTTGACAGGGAAGCTCTCAAGGATCCAGGAAGGTTTTTGTATTGGGGCAAAAAGGAATTGCAATCAAGTGAGAGTGATATGCTAAACTGCGGTAATATATTCCCCGCAGTCTCAACAATCGGAATGGCCAGGTATTTAGGCGATTTTATTGATACCTTTGCTCAAGAACAGGAGAGAAAACAAAAGGAGTTCTTTGTGTGGGACTCGGGAAGGGAACAAACTTTATTTTCAGGCACACCGCAAAAAAAATGAAAGCAGCAAAAAGCAACACAACCATAGAAGATACAAATAGAAAAGAGATTATTAATGAGTCTTCACCCACAGTGGCCAATTTCATGTCAGGCCTAAAGACTCTCCTTGAAGATATGCAAAAGGGCGTTCAAACATGGAATAAGGAAAGAGAAAGTATTTTTGACAGAGAGGATAATCTCATCGTCGATACAGATCCAAGGATAAAAGCTATTAGAATAATTGAAACATTAGGCAAAGAAAGGATACGGCCAAATGAACTAATAATGAGTGTTCATGCCAAATTAAGGGAGATTGAGACATATGATCGATTCTTAGCAACAGAGATTGGCAAGGCAATAGGTTGGCAGCAGGAAGAAAATAATATTCCTGCAAAAGCCTTAACGATAATAGCAAAATATGACAATGACAGAATCTTCCAGCACTTTTCAAAATATTACAGTTATTATAATGAAAAGATTAACGCCTCACATAATCCGTATCTTTCAAGATGGTCAATGACTCTAATTGACTACTTCCTTAGCAACTATAATAAATGGATGCAGATGATAAAACAAATAGCTGATCAATCTGAGTCAGTAAAGTTGCTATCACAACACAAGGATGTTCGAACTGGTGTTGAAGGTCTCAAATCACTTGTTGGAAATTTGGAGAAAATAATGGACAAAGAATTGAAAAATTTATCCTCCTTAGAGCCTGCTATAGATATTGCGCCCATCTATCGCTTGATAAATCACGATGAAGGGTTAGCATATTTAGGGGAAATTGTCCTAAAGATAGAAAGGGGAAAGAATGAGGGAATGTGGGAAGAATTCAGGCAAGTTCAGAAGGCAGCAAAACAGAAAATTCCTGCTTCAATTGAAACTACATATGGGGATTATGAAACAGCTGAGCTCTTCAAACAATGGAGTAAGCCAGGAAAGGGAGGCCTTCATGACTATCCTGATCTTTGGTCAAAAGAGATCAGAAAAAGGATAAGTGAAGTACAAAGGAACTGGCCGTTTATCTTTTCCCAAGGCTTGAGGACGTTTTACCTATTATGCCAAAAATGCCAAAAACTAGCGGATGACAGATTTGATCCAGACTTTAATAGGATTAAAGAAAAAGCAAAGCAACTTATAAGAAAAGAGGAAAAAGCACCAAAAGACTCTGTAAAGACCATACTCAGGCTAACACAAAAAGAGAAAGATGATATCGTGAAAGAGATTGATAAGGTAAGGAAAGAGTTGCTTGCTGCAGAGAAGAAGATGATGGTAAAGGTGGATGAGTTTTGGGAAACAGTAGACCAATTTTTTAAGGAATCTGGGAGTGATGATCTTCAGCAACATTGTTCTAATGCTCAGCAAAAAATCATACAAGAAGCAGCCACTTCGGCTGAACTAGCACACAGAATAGGCAGCTATGGCTTTGCATATGATATATCACTAGGGACTCAGTTAATCGGAAGGATTGCTGAAGTAAGGGCAAGGGAAGACGATATTGTAAAAAGGAGCTCCCTGATTGCCTATAGTATCCTTCGATACGGGAGAGAAATTGTTGAAAAAAAGTTGAAAGCTGATGAGGCTATTGATAAAAGCATGGACATGCTTATGAAATTAAGAGGAGGTATAAGAAATGGCTGACGATACTGCAGAATATACTGGCGGAAAGCCAGCAAGACAAGCTGTCCCAAATACACTTAAATGGCTCTGGAACAAAACAATTTATGATAGTATGAGATATTACAGGACCAAAAAGTCCTCCCTCATACCCTCAAAGTCCTTTTTAATCTCTTTCCTCATACCCCTACTGCAGGCAAAGATAAGCAGACTTAAGGATATGGAGAGCGAAGAAAAAGAGTTCGGCCGTGTTGACAATAAAATACTTCCCAAAGTAAAGGAGGTTTATGAAAAATTAAGCGGATATATCAACCCCGAACTCATCAAGACTGAAATTGGATATATTAAGGATGGTACTGGCCTAGTCATGAAGCCAGTTAGGATAGGTACACATAATTATCAGATCCCCATTCCTGACAAGAAACCATTGCATTTTCCAGATGGCTCAGTGCAATATGCTTATTGGTATGGAAGAGATGCAGGACGTAGCCTTTTTGATAATAATATAGGCCCTACCATTACACAAATGAAGGATGATGCCCTTAGAGATATTGATAACATGCCCGGTATATCAGATGCACAAAAGGAAGCAAGGAAAAAAGTTATCATACAATTTGAAAAGCTCACAAGGCCTTTTTTGAAGAGTTATATGGAAGGCGACAAGTATAATGAAATGTTTGCTAGACAGTATGGTATTTTAAGGAATTTTGAGAGTCATTGGCATAAATATGGGCCTCTGTGGAATGAACTTATGAACCATAGGCCGCAAGAGGTTGTTTATTTTCATACATATCATCGAGTGATAGGGAAAAACAAGGCTGGCCAATCACTTCATACAGCAACTCACCCTGCCCCGGGTTTTACAAAAAGGCCAAATGAGGTAGATTGGGGGCTGGATGATAGGGGTATGCCCCTCGAGGTTGTGCCTGCAGGCGGACACAAGTTTGTGGATCCTTTCAGAAGAGTGCATAATTTGCAGGAAGGAGATATACTGATGGATGCGTTCTTAAAATACAGGACAGAAACACCGGGAGCATTTGCCATAAGAAGGGTTGATCCTTCATTTATTGGACAGGTTGATTTAATAGAAGCAACCGCTTATATACATTGCGAATGGGATAATTATAGGGATGACTACAGAGATGGGAGATGGCACCCGAAAAGTTTAACCGTAACCGATTATATAATGGCTGCTTCTCCTTCTATTGGTGGGGAATGGCAGAGGAAAAGATTTCCTAACAAAATTGGACCCGAATACGCGCATTATACAATGGAGATTAATGGCGGGTCATTCAAAAACGTAAGAAGAGCTACCGATTTGAACCCAGCATTCGATCTTAGGGTATTAAAGAAAAATCAGAAGGGACAGTACACGGGAGTGACTCAAGAACATAGATACATAGGAAGCATAAGATATTATGCCCCCAATGAGGTTGCTACAGAAGATCAGCTGGATTTTGCGCTTACTACTAGGGGAATAAGCCTGTTTATTATTGAGGAAATTTCGAGGAAAGGCAAGAATCTTGCTGAAATAAGAGAGGAGCTTATATCGATTGGAAAAAAAATTGCGGGATATGACTATGGTCCAAGACCCTTTGGAGATCCGGAATTCACCATCGATCATTTTGCCATAGATTATGCAAGAGTAAATGAAAAAAGAACAGCAAGAGAGAATAAGCTTGCTTAACTACCCCAAGTCTTAAATCTTGTTTCGTTTTCGAAATAGTTGCTTATCCTGCTCATTGCTTCTCTAACGGTTTGGAAATTGCTGTTTTGTAAGATGTCTTTGTCTAATTTTGAGAAAACTCTTTCAATTATATTCATCCAGCTTGATTTTGTCGGGGTGTAAACGATGTGAAATCTTGGGTGAAAAAAGCTCCACATCCTTACTGCAAAAGAAGTATGTGCTCTCCAGCAGTCAACTATAACATAGATATCCTTATCAGGATATTTGCGGAGCAAATCTTCAAAGCA
>DASRUK010000101.1:0-7272 GCA_035655475.1 Candidatus Nanoarchaeia archaeon | reverse complement strand
TGGAAGGAAGAAAACGCAAATTATATGGCGCATCTGAGGGCTGAATATATTAATGGAGATTTTGAGCACCATTATGGCCTTAGGCATAATGCTTTGATTGAGAACGCTGCGACTTAACCAATTTTAAGTGTCCGCACACCTATTGACCATTCATCTGCCGGATGCAATCAGTCCATTTCGAAAGAGCAATATTCATAAGCTGGTACTGCTCAAAAAGAGACTGCGCTTTCTGTTATCTTTCATCAAAAACAAACCCTCAAAGCCCTATAAAAGACAGGCGCTCTCTATCATCGATACTCGCAGAGGCAGTGATCTGCAAAGCCTGCGGCTGGAAAGTAGAGTTTATATCTGGCGGCTGTGATACATATACAGACAAGGAACTCTTAGAAATAATCAAGGGCATCTATGAAATAACAGGCCAAAAGCAATGGCTTAACCTGGGCATTCTGACAGAAAAGCAGCTAAATCTATTCAAGCCATACATAGAAGGCGTCTGCGGGACAGTTGAGTGCATCACCCCAGGATTGAGGGACAAGCTTTGCCCTTCAAAACCATTAAAAGACATCGAGCAGATGTTCAGGATTGCAGAAAAGCTCGGGCTAAAAAAAACAATCACTCTTATTGTCGGCCTTGGTGAAACAATCGAGGACTTCAAGAATCTAAAATCATTTATTGAAAAAAACACCGTAGGCAAACTGACCTTCTATCGCCTAAAGCCTCAGAAAGGAACTGTCTTTGAAAACACAAAAGGGCCAGATACAGATTACTATGTACGATGGATTAAGAACACAAGACAAGCATTCCCAAACATCCATATTGTCGTAGGCTCATGGCTCACTCATCTTGATGAAATTCACCTGCTCTTAAAAGCAGGAGCAAACTCCATAACAAAATTCCCTTCTATCAAGCAGTTCAACTCAAAATATGCAAGACAAATAGAGCAGGAAGTGCATAAGGCAGGGATGAAATTTGAAGGGACGCTTACTAAGGTTCCAAAGATTACCCTTCCTCATGGGCAATTGAAAGATAAACTCAAGGCTAAGATAGATGAATATATTTCTCAGATGGATTAGCTATTCATGTCTAAGTGCATACTCCCTACCATTCATAGCATTAGATGATACTCGTTGTAAGCTTAAAGCTTTTACTCATATCGTAAAGCATCCACCGGCTTTAATCTGCTAGCCTTATAAGCAGGTATCACACCAGACACAGCACCAGTCAGCGTTGCAAACATTATGCACCCAAAAAACAGCAAGAAAGAGTAATGCGGCGATAAAAATCCCCAACCTGCGGCATCAAGAAGCTGTCCTGCAGCAAATGTTATCACCCATCCAAAAAATACCCCTATAACTCCAGACACAAATCCAAGAAAGCTCGATTCAAAAAGAAATATCTTGAATATCTCCTTGTTCCTTGCACCGATTGATTTTATCACCCCTATCTCCCTCACCCTTTCAAGCACTGATGTTATCATTGTATTTGCAGTGTTTACAGCGCTGACAAGTACAGAGATCAGCCCTATAAGCACGATAAAGCCGACTATGACATTCAGCACGACCAAATAAGTCTTCATAAGATCCTCATAGGAAGAAACAAAAAAATCCTCTTTTCCTTCCTCAAGGTCTCTTTCTTGCCTCACTTCTTTTTTTATCCTGTCTATCGTTCCCTTCATGTCTGTTTTATCAAGCCGGGCAACGATCATTCCATAATTAAGCTCTTCATCGTATAGTTCATCTATATAGCCATTGATGACATACATCTGTGAGTCATCCTGGGGATTGCCCACCGGCTTAAAGAATCCAACTATCTTAAGTTTCTGCCCCTGCACCTCGATCGAATCACCTGTCTTATACCCCTTGGGGAATATCTTGTTTGGCACCTGGTAATTATATCCAAGAAGCACTTTTCCATCATCTCCATCATCAAGTTTTCTGCCTTTGTCTATATCTATATTAAAAGAGTTCATTATCAATGGGATATCAGGATCATATCCTATTAAAAAAACGTATTTTCTGTTTTCCCCTTGCTTGACCTCAGCCGCCTTAAAGTAAGCCCCTGTAGCTTCATAGACTCCCTTAACGCTCTGGACAGCCTCCAGGTCATCTTCAGTAAGTGCAAAAACATCTGCAAGGCCCGGCGCCCCCCCTCCCCTTGCCTGCACTAAAGCAAGCTCAGCAGCCGATGATGAGGAGACTGATTCAACATAGTCAAAAAGCCCCCACCCAAAGCTTACGAATATGAAAATTGTTGTGATTCCAATAAAGATAGAAAGTATTGTAAGGAAGCTTCTTGCCTTTCTCTCCATAAGATTCCTCAATGAATATTTTGCACTTTCGACGCTTATCATGATCTCAGGGCGTCCACTGGTTTTTGCTTTGCAGCATGGAGTGCAGGTATTATGCCTGCAAGCGAGCCTATCAAAAAGCTGCCAAGTAATGTAAGTATTATCAGTATCAGGTTTATCTGCGGCGTTGACTCTGCACCGACAAAACTGTTTATCCCTGCTGTGCCTATCAGTCCTACTATAACTCCGACGATAACTCCAAGCAGCCCTCCCACAAGCCCAAGCAGCCCAGACTCGATAAAAAACTGCATGAATATATCCCTGTTCCTTGCACCTATCGCCTTCATTATCCCTATTTCCCTTCGCCGCTCCATCACTGATGTAGTCATCGTATTGACTATGCCTATGCCTCCGACAGCAACAGAGATTAAAGCTATCATCGCTATGAATGATTGGACAGCAAGCAATATCTGGTTTACAGATGAAAGTGACGCCTCAGGCGTGCTGACCTCAAAATCCTCGTTGCCTTCTTTGACATCCCTTCTTTTCCTAAGCAGTTTCTCAATATCCTCTTCTGCCTCCTGGATTAGCGATTTGTCTTTTACCTGCACTGCGATGATATCTACATCATCCTCTATTTCCATCAGTTCATAGAGAGCATCTCGATTAAAATAGACAACATTATCAAAGATAAAGCTGCCTTTCTTTGCAGTGATTCCAACTACTCCATATTCCTCGTTGTTTACAAGTATCTTATCGCCTACAAACACCCTTTTTCCAAATTTGTCATCTTCTGCAAAATTATATCCAAGAGCGACTTGTCTGTTGTCCCCTTCCCTAAGAAGCCTGCCTTCTATAGCTTCAAGCTCCACCTGTGCGTATACAAACTTGCGGTCATCACCGTCGGGGATGTCTGTCGCATACGTGAAGTCTACCCTATCGTTGAATTCAACCTTGATGTTTTCTATGCTCCTGCTGACTGCCCTTTCCACAGAATTTATCCTCTCGATAGCAAGGGCATCATCTTCCGTCAGTGGATTTACAACAGCAGTCCCAGGCGGCCCATATCCGCTTAATCCGCCAGCCTGTACAGATATGACTTCAGTCGAGCTTATCCCAAACTGGGATATTATTGCCTGGCGCAGTCCCTCTCCAAGGCTCACAAGGCTTACCACTGCAAGAACTCCGATAAATATCCCTATCACAGTAAGAAAGCTTCTAAGTCTTCTTGACTTCAGGTTATGAAAAGAAAAGACAAAATAATCCCTAAGCATACTATTTCCTTCTGAAAGGTATTAATGGCTTCTTGTTCTTTATCCGGATATAGGCATAGATGCCTGCACCTACGATGAGGAGCACGATAAACAAGCCAACTCCGCTGCTTCCCTTGCTAAGTCCTAGTGCCTTTGCCTCAGACGCAGTGTAAAGTGGCATTTCAACCGTGACATCTTGGGTATATTCATTGTTGTTGGCATCTTCATATTCAAGCCTCAGTGGAAGTGCCACCTCATTTCCTTTTACCCTGGATAAAGAAAGCTTGAAGTCAGCGCTTTCATAATCATCCGAGTCTATGTTACCTACATATACTTCCTTTGCAGACAACACTTTATATTGTCCATCCCCTATCTTCACAGTCATAAATTTGATGTCAGTCACACCTTTGTTGACAAGTTTGACAGATACATCCCCTGTCCTGCCGCTTGAATACACTGTTGATGTGTCTATGCTTGCAGCAATATCGGGCTCATCGCCAACTATCAACCCTACGGTCTCATTCTTCATATACAGATTCCCGATCCTATCACGGTACTCAAGCTTTATTGGAACCTTGTAAAGCTTGGACTCTGCGTCTGGCTCTGCCATCAGGTTAAACTGCACTGTTGATTCAGATAATCCTTCCATCTGAGAGATTATCTTCCTGTTGGTCTCTCCAATAGTTGCGATCGGTATGCCAGTCAGCTCTAAGGTAACTTTTATCTCCTTGACAAAGCTCTGAGCAAGATTTTTTAGTTTGACATCGATGTTGCTTATAGCGCCGGGCCTTATCATCCTTGGCGAGTCGATGCTTTCGATATTTAGCAGTATGTCATGCACCCCAATATCGACCGTAAACGCTTCAGGTTTTACCCAATCTTGGTTGCTTAGCTTGTACCTCAGCTCTACCTCATTTTCACCTTCTATCGCCTTCTCGTCCACCCTGACGCGGTAATCGACTATTACTCCTGTATCACCCATCTGCCTTGCCCTGATAGAGCCGATATATTTGGTTGCACTTTCTCCAGGCTCAAGCGAAAAAGGATATTTTATTAGTAGCTCGACCGTGACATCTTTTGCTATATCTGTCCCAGTATTTTCCAGTTTGAACCTTAGAGTGACATACCTTCCTGCTTCAGCAGGGTCAGGCTCTTGGTTTATCATGGTCACATTTATCCAATAGGAATTAAGACCGCTTGAAGCTCCCATTACAACGCTTGATAATGCAAGCACAAAAAATAGTAGCACGACAATTATCTTTTTCATTTTGCCCTCCGTATTATTCGGCCGCCGGAAAGGACCTCTGTCCTCTCTGCGTTTCTTGCGACCTCTCTGTCATGTGTGACCATAACTATTGTTTTCTTCTCTTTGCTATGCATCTCTTTAAGGAAATCTATGACTTTATGTCCCGATGCAGTATCCAGGTTGCCTGTTGGCTCGTCGGCAAGTATGAGTTCAGGGTCGTTCACAAGGGACCTGGCAATTGCTACCCTCTGCTGCTGCCCTCCTGAAAGCTCGTTAGGCTTGTGGTTTATCCTGTCGCCAAGCCCTACCATCTCTAATAGCTCTTTGGCCTTTTTCATCCTCTTCTCCTTGTCCACATTCTGAAATATCGTGGGAAGAGTCACATTCTCAGCAGCGCTTAAAGTGGGTATGAGATTGAACTGCTGGAAGATAAACCCTATCTTCTTCCCCCTTATCTGTGCAAGGTCCGACTCGCTCAGTTTGGATATATCTTCTCCTTCAAGAAGCACTCTTCCCTTTGTCGGAACATCGAGGCAGCCTATCATGTTCATAGCAGTTGACTTTCCGCTCCCGCTTGCACCCATTATAGCTAAAAATTCCCCTCTTTTGACCTTTAGGTTAAGTCCTCTTAGCGCAGGAACCTCTACTTCGCCCATCTTATATATCTTCCAGACATCTTCAAGCTCTATGACAAGATTATTCATAGCTCATCAAACCCGTCCATCATCTTTTTGAGCAGCCCTTCAACCTTGCTTATCTGATCAAAAAATCCTTCGACTATCTCAACTCTTTTTTTATCATCAGCAGTCTTTGCCCTTTTCCTGGATTCCTTGATTATTAGGGGCAGTTTTTCCTTTGTGCTGGCAAGCACTTGCTGTTTCTTTGCAAGCATATCTTTCCAGATGCCGATGATATTCTTATCCATGAAGAGGTATATCTTCTTTGACCCTGGCTTTTTGCTCACAGTTACAAGCGGCCCAAGCATCTTTATCTTGTTGCACACAGACGCCAGGCTATAGCCGGTTTCCTTGGCAAGCTCGTCCATGGCGATAGGTTCCGGCTCTATATAAAGCCTCGCAAGGATCATTGCAAGCAGGGAATCATTCAGCCCTTGCCCTCTGACTATATCTCCAAACAAGCCGGTTATCTTTGCATATAGCTCTTCCATTTTTACCAAATTAACAATATTTAACATATAATAAAAATAATAAATATATAAACCTTGCGATTGATAAAGCTTTAAGCCATGTAGTAAGAACCCATGATATAAACAATCAATTACAAGTGAATGATTCCCTGGCTTTGCTATTCTTTTCTTGAAGAAGATGCGGGAAAATAATGGAAAAGCTTAAATATAAGGTTATATACAAATTTGTATAGTATATAAATTTAGAGTTGATAATGAACGAAGAACTGATCGATGAAGAGAGGATGAATGATGAAGAGAAAAGAGTGGAAAGTCAAAGATACAGGCAAAAGAAAAGAAGTAATTCACTATCCGAACCTTAAAACGGTGCTGATGGTGGAAGAGATATTAAAAAAAGCGGATACGCCTTTGAGTAAAAATGAGATTTTGAGAAGGATGCCGAAAAAAACTATACGGCAGACTTTGAGGGTCATAATAGATTACCTTGAATATTCAGGTAAAATAGTTGACGGCGACAAGGGAGTAGTCTGGACTTTCAATGAAAACAAAAAACTAGATGCAGCCATAAAGGCTGGTGTTGAGGTGTAAGGATGTTTAAAGGAAAGAATGTCAGAGTCGTCTTGGTTGGGGATGCGCTGGATGAATATAAGCAGTTGAACAAGATTGTCGGAGATGAGATAAAAGGAGGGATTAACAGCTCAGAAAACCAAACCTTGCTAAATTCGCTCAAGAGGATATTTGACCTTCTTAAGGAGAATCCCCAGTACGGTTTTTATATACAGAAGCACCTAATTCCAAAGGAGTATATCATAAATGCAACATCGCCGGTAACTGGCGGGCGATTTACACTATAAAGAGCGATGCTCTGGAGATTGTAGATGTTATTCTTGACATTCTTGATCACAAGGCTTATGAGAAGAAGTTTGGATATAAATAGAATGGAGCGAGGATGGCTGTATTTCCTGAACAAGAAAGGAGACGTTGCCAGAATTAAGATGGCAAGGGCCGGCTAGAAGAAAGATAAGGAGCAAGAAGTTATAGCTAAGATCGGCGCTGACAAAAAAGAAGGCTATCTTTACTACATTGACAAGCAGGGCCATGTGGCAGAAGCAAAGATGGCAAGAGGGAGATAGTAATCCTCCCTATTGTTTTTCAGATAATAGTCTTAAGAAAGTATTTCAGTATAATTCCATTTAAGTCATGCAAATATTTGTATTTGTCGACGATGTATTAGAAAGTCAGAAGGTGTTTGAAAACGATGACATGAGCTTTGATGGAACAGACATCCCTGTACCTATCAAACATAAGGTATCTCCTCATCGCTACCATTTTGGTGCCA
>DASRUK010000100.1:0-11996 GCA_035655475.1 Candidatus Nanoarchaeia archaeon | reverse complement strand
AGGGGGAAGGAAATGCATCCGCCACTACGTGCCCGGCAAAATCGACATTAAGGTGCTTGCAATAGCCACCGATAATCTTAATTTTTTCCTTCAAGGAATCATGTGCTTGAACTTTAGAAGGAATTAGTTGCCGATACAGCCCGGTTTTGGCTAGTTGTTCATAAAACTTCTCATGGGAATTAGTATAAGTAAGAACGATATATGGATTACCTAAACGTGCCATAAAGGCAGTAAACTCCTCTTTATCAAGGGGCAGATTACAACCATTTGTAAGCACAAGCTGTGTTGTATTGTCTACAGTGGCAAGACCCCTGAGCACTCTGGCCAAGGCCGTAGGATTGATCAACGGTTCTCCTCCTCCGTGAAAGATTCGTCTTGTTGTTGTATTGGCATAAGGAGAATTGCCTATTCTACCAGCGAGCTGTGTAACAAAATTGGGGGTAAGATACCTTGATTTATCTTCAAGTAGATGGGTAAGGCCAACATGGGTTAGATTATTGCCAACTCCACAACCCAAACAAGAAAAATTGCATCGGTCTGTATCTTCGAGATATAGGAATTCTGCAGTATGCTCATCCAAAGGAGCATCCTTTACCAGTACTCCTTTGACCGTTCTTTGCCTTCCAAGCGGTGTTTCAATTTTATACGTAGAAGATTTGCCCCCTCTTGATTTTCCAAAATAGGGGTAACCTAGGCTTCGTGCGGTATTTTGTCCTTCCTCATCTAAGATGACTACCAAATCTTTTACCATTGGCTTTTCAGAAAAGGTATTGCTTAAATAATGTTCTGTCTAATTTATTCCAATAAGAATTTCAATTCCATAAAGAATAAATATAACCTTGATTTATTCGTTGATTATGACATTGGAGCTCAGCGAGATAAAAGAAATAAGGAAGAAATACGGCCTGACACAAACCCAGCTTGCAGAAAGGGCCCAGGTATCCCAAAGCCTTATCGCAAAGATAGAGGCCGGCAGGCTTGATCCGACATATTCAAACGCCAAAAAGATATTTGAGGCTATCGACTCGCTTGGAAAGAAAAAAGAGATGAAAGCAGAGGAGATGATGAATATACACATAATCTCGGTAAAGCCTGATGAAGGGATCAGATCAGCTATTGAAAAGATGAAGAAAGCAAATATCTCTCAGATGCCTGTCCTGGACGAGCATAAGTCTATAGGGATAGTGTCAGAATCAATAATCCTTGAGGCTTTGCTAAACAGGAAGGGAGATAAGGTCAAAGACATAATGGAAGATTCTGCTCCTGTTGTTTCCAAAAACACTACGATAAGCGCTGTGTCTAATCTTCTTAGGTTTTATCCTATGGTCCTTGTCAGTGACAGCGGTGAGCTTAAGGGTGTAATCACAAAGTCTGATCTCTTAGGGAAGATTTATAGGTAAATTTTATAAATCTACCATAGATACTTATACACATGGCCAAGATTACTTTCTTTCCGATTGATATAACCTACAAGATAGAGAGCGGCAAAGCTGTCATCTATATGTTTGGAAGGACTGCTGATGGAAAACAGGTCTGTGTTGCCGACAGGAATTTTGAGCCTTATTTCTATGTAATCCCAAAAAAGGGAGAGAATGTTGAAGAGAAACTGCTGAAGCTCAAAGTTGAGAGCGACGGACAGACTGCAGAGGTCGTAAGGACTGAACGGATAAAGAAGAAGTTTCTTGGCAGTGAGGTCAATGCTGTCAAAGTCTTTACAAAGCTTCCGTCCAATGTGCCGATAATCAGGCAGACTATCAAAGATTGGGAGATGCTTGAAAGGGTAACTGAGTATGATATCAAATTTACCAAAAGATACCTAATAGATAAAAACATAACTCCATTTGTCGCTGTCTTGTGCCATGGCGATTTTGTCAGCGCGAAAGCAAAAGTCCCTGTTTTTGAGATAAGCAAACTTGAGATGAAGGAAGAGTCCTACGAAAAGCCAAGGCTTCTTGCGCTTGATATCGAGACATATAACCCTGAAGGAAAGAATATAGACTTTGATGCCTTTCCGATAATCATGCTTTCTTTTTACGGCAATGATTACAAGAAACTCATCACTTGGAAGAGATTTAACACAAAGCTGGACTATGTAGAGTTTGTAAAAAGCGAAGCAGAGCTGATCGAAAGGTTTAGGGAGATAGTCAATGAGTACAAGCCGGATATCTTAACAGGCTATTTTTCAGATGAGTTTGACCTGCCTTATATCAGGACAAGAGCTGACAAATATAAGCTGAAGCTGGATATCGGGCTTGACTATTCTGAACTGCAGGTCAAAAAGACCAGAGTGACAACGAGCAATATTGTCGGGATAAACCACCTTGACACCTTTAAATTTTTTAAGAAGATAATGGGCTCTTCGATGGATACATATTCACTAAGCCTTAATTCTGTGGCGAGCGCCCTACTAAATGAGAAGAAGGCTGTAGTTGAGCTGGACAAGCTTGCTTATACCTGGGATAACAATCCTGAGGATCTTTCAGGCTACTGTGAATACTGCCTTCAAGATTCATGCCTTGCCTTCAAGATCGCAGAAAAGCTTATGCCTAACATCATCGAGATGGTGAAAATCGTCGGCCTTACTGTCCCTGACATCTCAAGGATGGGATTTTCCCAGCTTGTGGAATCTTTTATCATGAAACAGGCTTCTTCCTTCAACGAGCTTGCACCAGAGCTTCCCCACCATGGGCAGCTTGGAGAGAGGCAGATGCACACTTACAAAGGAGGCTTTGTGTATGAACCAAAGCCAGGCCTGTACCATAATATAATCGTATTTGATTTCAGAAGCCTATATCCAACAATAATCAGCTCCCATAATATCGACCCTGGAACGCTTGACTGTGAGTGCTGTGAGGGAAAGAAGGTTGCGCCTATGGAAGGCAGGAAGAAGCATTGGTTCTGCACGAAGAAAAAAGGATTTTTACCGACGCTTATTGAAGACTTGATCACCCGCAGGATGAGGCTTAAAGAGATAATGAAGAAAAAGTCGACTCCCCTGCTGGAAGCAAGAAGCCAATCCTTAAAATTACTGGCTAATGCATTTTATGGCTATCTTGGTTTTCCAATGGCAAGATGGTACAGCATAGATTCTGCAAGAGCGACTGCTGCATATGGCAGGTTTTATATCAAAAAGGTCATCGATGGCGCAGAGGGAGAGGGATTTAAGGTAGTGTATAGCGATACTGATAGTGTTTTTTTAACTTTTGACAACAAAAAGAAAGAGGATGCCTTCAAGTTCCAGGAAAAGATAAATATGGACCTGCCCGGGATAATGGAGCTTGATTATGAGGGCTTTTATCCTTCAGGGATCTTTGTGTCAGCAAAGGTTGGCAAGTTTGGGGCTAAGAAAAAATATGCACTGGTCTCTGAACAGGGAAACCTGAAGATCAGGGGATTTGAGACTGTAAGGCGCAACTGGAGCCCTATAGCAAAGAATGTTCAGGAGAAAGTGCTTATCATGATACTTAAGGAGGATAAACCTGCTGAAGCGTTTGATTATGTAAAATCTGTGATCAAAGACCTTAGGGATAATAAAATACCTTTGAAAGATGTGATAATACATACCCAGCTTTCTAAAGAAATTGAAAGTTATGATAATGTAGGGCCTCATGTCGCTATTGCTACGCAGATGAAGAACAAAGGGATAAATGTCTCAGCAGGCTCTCAGATAAATTTTGTGATAACCAAGCATGGCGAAAGGATAAGAGACAAGGCCAAACTTCCTGATGAAGTTACGCAGGATGACTATGACCCTGACTATTATATCAATAATCAAGTGGTCCCTGCTGTCGAGAAGATATTTGAAGTTCTTGGATATGATAAGAAAGAGCTTGTGGAGAGCCATGAACAGAACAAGCTGAGCAGGTTTTTTTAACCCCTAATCATTATTGCTGACATATAAGATATGAACAATAGAATAAACACTGCTCCTTGCCATCTTTTGAGCTGATGCTTTTTTCCCATAAGTATGAAAGCCAGGAGAAGAAGGCTTGAAAAGACAAGGAAAATAAGGTCAAAGGCTATCCCTGCAGGCACCCTTATAGGCGAGATCAAAGAGCTTATCCCTAAAATGAGGAATATGTTCAGTATGTTTGAGCCGACAATATTTCCAATTGAAATGCCCATCTCTTTTCTCATCGCTGCAACTATGGATGTTATCAACTCGGGAAGGGAAGTGCCTGCTGCAATGACTGTTGCCGATATCAAAAACTCGCTTATGCCGAGCTGCCTTGCGATGTTTACTGCTGAGCCGACAGTCATCCTGCCGCCGATAAAAAGTGCGGCAAGGCCTCCAAAAAGCATGAGAGCGATTGCCATATTGGAATGCTTATGGATATCCGTGACCACCTCGTTGGAGGTTTTCATCAGCTGGAATACATAATATACAAAGATGGCAAGAAGGAACAAGAGAATAATGCCGTCTGCCCTTGTAAGGACATCCTTTCCTGCCCCAAAGAGTGATTTGTTTGCTTGGACCAATAATACAACTGATGCCAGCAACGCAAAAGGTATCTCCTTCCAAGTTGTTGAAGATTGGACGCTTAGTGGAACTATGACTGCGGTTATACCCAGGATAAGAAGGAGGTTAAACAGGTTGCTGCCGATGATATTTCCAAGTATGAGTTCGGAATTGCCTTCTATGCTTGCATAGACGTTTACTATAAGCTCTGGAAGAGATGTCCCAAGCGCAACTATCGTCAGGCCGATAACAAGTGAGGAGATGCCTAGCTTTTTTGCCAGAGAGGAGGAGCCGTCAATAAGATAATCCGCACCCTTTATCAGAAGGGCAAGGCCGATGAGGAGCAGCAGATAGTCAAGCATGGCGATGTCTGCTGCTGACAGGGTTTATTAACTTTATGCCCTTTAATAAAGAGACGCCTTTCCAAAACTTAGGCTGAGGATAGAATCTGTTGAAAAGGTCGATATAATCCTCCAGATGCCTCGTTATAAGAAAATTATTCTTCACATGTTCATGGCCCTGGCTTCCAAGCCTTGACCTTAGCCTGCAATCCTGCAGCAATTGAAGCCCTCTTTTTACCCCCTCTGCCTGGCTTCTTATCAAAAAGCCGGTCTTGTTGTTAATTATCTGCAGAGGGATGCCTCCGACAGGAGTGCCTATGACCGGTGTTTTTTTCCACAACGCCTCTGAAACCGTCAAAGCAAAACCTTCCTTGATTGAATTTTGGAACACAAAAGCCGACTCCTGCTGAAGTGCATTGACAAGCAGGTCGTTTTTCTCTGTTATCAGATGGACATCCTTGAGCTCATCACACTTCTGCTTCACTTTATAATATATTGTTGAACCCTGAGGATCATCGCCTGCCATGTCTCCCATAAGAACCAGCTGGCAGTCCTCTTTTTCCTTTATCTTTTCATACATCCTGATAACGCCAAAATGGTCTTTCCATGGATCAAACCTTGAGACCTGCGAGATTATTTTTTTATCTGTGTCTATACCTCTTTTTGAGAGAATGCTTCTTGCCTTGCTCTTGCTGATTTTGAGGTTCTTTTGGGAAAGCGGATCGATGCTTGGGTGTATTATAAACTGAGGGTTTCTTAGGTATTTTATCTTAAATTTAGGAGAAGAAACAATCATTCCATCAAACCGTCTTATGTAAGGCAGGAGAAACTTCATAGTCCCTATGTTTGGCTTTGATATATCTATATGACACCTCCACAGCCATGTTGTCTTCTTCCGATATTCCTCTATCATTCCGATAGGCTGCGGATCATGGATGATGACTATGTCATTGTCGTTTATGTGATTGATCATCGAATTTCTTTTGCAAAACTCAAGATAAACCCTCCTGCGACTTGGTGTCATCTCCCAATTCTTGCCCTGCAGTGCATTGTGTATCCCTTTGGTTATCTTAAAGAATGAATGGCTTCCCAGAAGAATCCGCCACTCAGTGTCTATGCCCAAGTCACACATCAGAAAGACAAGGGTGTTTAAGATTTCTGCAACCCCGCCTCCAGCTGATGTGGAGCTTATATGAACTACGCGCTTTCCTGCCAGGTACTCGGCTTTTTGCCTTATCCTATCTACAGCCTTTTTCCCGGCAATCCCAATATAGTTGTTTAGTGCAGGTATCATAATAAAAGAAGAGAAAAATTCTCTTCTATTGTGCGTTTTCAGCTGGTTTTTCTTCCTTTTTTTCAGCCTCCTTAGGCTTTTCAGCTGGTTTTTCTTCCTTTTTTTCCATAGGCTTTTGTTCCTCTGGCGCCTGCTCTACTGGTTTTTGTTCTACTGGCTGTTGTTCATCTGCCATTTTATACACCTCCTAAATGTATGATAGTGAGCTATAGCCTTAATTTCGCTATTGCCTCAAGCACCCCTTGAGCCGAGGGCTTTTTTGTAACTTCGTCTGCCAGGACCTTAAGGCTGTCCACTGCGTTTGCCACTGCAATCTTAAATCCTGGAAGGGTAAAAAGGTCTATATCATTCTCCCCGTCCCCTATGATAATCGCTTTCTTCAAGTCAATCCCCAGATGGTTCAATGCAAGCTTGACTGTTAAGCCTTTTCCAACGCCTTTTGGCGTGACCATCATCTCATCGATATTGTCCTTAAAGCTGAGGCTGTCCTTTAGCCCCATCAATGTCTCCTTTACTTTTAGCTCATCCTCCTTTGACACGCTGATGATAGAGTGGCCATTGTTTGAAGAGATATTGTTTTCAACAAGCATCTCCTTTGCTTTCTGGAGCTTATCAGAATCAAATATCAACGAAAGGTCATCCGCAGGAAAATAGATATAGCTTCCATTCTCTCCGATTATGCAATCCCACACCGGATATTTCTCATAAAGGCTCTTGACATAATCTATCCGCCTGCCTGTAACAAGGATAAGCGGCTTATTGAGGGCATCAAGCTCTTTTAGCAGCTGCTCATCCACCTCGCCCGTGCTGCTTGTGATCGTTCGGTCAAAATCTGTAATGATCGCCGAGACATCGTCAAGCTTGAGCTTCTCAAGGCACCAGTCTGTTTTTTCCTTGATGAGCGACCTGTAAAGATGGCAGTGGCTGTCGATGCCCTTTGAGATCTCAAACTTATCTTTGATAATGCGCAGGCTTTCTTCTCCCATGTTTTTTCTTAACTCCTCACTTCCGAGGAGCTTGATTATCCTCTCAGCAGTGCTCTCAGAGTCCCCTGCATCCACAAGATATCCGTTCAAGCCATCTTTCACCTGAGCAGCAATCCCCGGAACCTTTGTGCCAATTATCGGCTTTCCACAGGCCATGCCTTCTGATACTGCAAGGCCAAAGCCTTCATTTTTTGAAGTAAGGGCAACTATGTCTGCTGAGTTATAATAATCTGGGAGAAGGTTGTATTCAACATTTCCTGTAAAGACAACATTGTCCTTAAGATTGAACTTCTCAATCAGGCTGTATACTTCTGAAACGTATTTTTGCCGCTCGTCTGATATCTTGCTTGTCATGGACTCTCCGCCAATAAAAACAAGCCTTGCATCAGGGAACTTTTCAACAACCTTAGGCATTGCCCTTATCAGTTGTATGTGGCCGCTCTTTGAATCTATCCGCTGGACGCATAAGATAATTTTGCTCTTTTCAGGGATATGATAAAGATCTTTTATCTTGGTGCATGCTTCTTTTGGCCTGAATAATTCCGTGTTTGCGATAGGAGGTATTATCTTTACTTTTTGAGCAGACAGGCCGGCTTTGATGGCTGAGCTTGCATAGTCCCAGCAGGAAAATATAACCTTGTCATATTCATTCATATGTTTTACCAGAAATTGCTTCAGGTTTTTTGATATGGAATCAGCAAAAGGAATATGCCATGTCAAGATTATAGGTATCCCCCTTGGAATATTGCGGTAGATGAGCAGAAGCTGGAAATCATGTATGTGCACTATCTCGGTAGGATTTTTTTCCAATAATTCCTCTATCTGGTCTCCGATCGACATGTTGATGCTGTTATACTCATCATATCCATAGGAAACGAGCGGTTTTGTGCTAAAAAGGTCTCCTTCTCCATGGCATTCCCTATAGACCCTTTCCTTAAAATTGCTGTAGCCTTTCAGAAGGTTATTATTCAAGGGCTCTTTTGGTATCCTGAATACCTTTATGCCCTCGATGATATCTTCACTTGCCTCATAAGGCGGCCTTAAGTGAACTTCTGTCACCTCGTCCCCTCTCTGAAGGAGGCCTTTTGCCAGGTTTAACAAATAAGTTGAAACACCCCCGATATGAGGATAAAATGACTGGCTTGCAAAAAATATTTTCATTACTTCACCTCTTATATGAATAGGATAAAAATGGAATTAACAACACCAAGCATGAGCCCGGATAATACCAAATATAAAGCAGGGCGCATATACCTTGAGCCCCAGGCTCCAACCTTACAGAAAATAAAACCATTAATGCCAAAAAGGATAGAGATTATGGCATCCTGCCTTTGCCCGACAAAATGCCAACCGGCGATGAAAGGAATGATGATGAGAAGAACGCTTACCAGTCCGGATGCAAGCGATATGCTGCCTGCTATGCTTTGCCTCATCATAGATAATGGCGCCTGCAATGGGTAATTAAAAATTGGCATTTAATTATTGCAATAAAAGGAAAAAAAGATGGGAATTATTCCTTTTTTTTAGTAAAATTTATAAAAAACTAGTATTTATTTCTATGGATGATGGCAAAAGAGCTTGACTTATACGACCGAAAGATCCTCTTTGCCCTGGATATAAATTCAAGGACAAAGGCGGCGGCCATATCCAGGGAGATAAGGCTTCCGAAGGAAACTGTAAATTTCAGGATCAAGCGGCTCTTGAAAAACAAGTATATCCACCATTTTTATACCATGATCAATGCAAGCAAGCTGGGCTATGGCATGCATAAAATATTCCTGAAATTCAACAACATGACAACAGAGATCGAAAAACAGGTCATCGATTTTCTCCTTAATGAAAAAACCTGCGCAAACCTAAGAATCACAGAAGGAGCATATGATATATGCTTTTTAACCATGAATAAGAATCCAAGCGAGCTGAAGGATTTTATGTGCAGGTTTTGTAAAAGATTCGGGGAATACCTGATGCAAAGGAGCATGCATACACTGGTAAGCAGCATCAGACTTAACCAAAAATTTCTCTATCTGGGAACCAGTGTCAGGAAGACGATCAACCATGGAGATCTCGGGAATTATTCCCTTAACAAGATAGAGCTGGAGATAATAAAGATAATATCAACCAATGCAAGAAAGAAACTGGTAGACATCGCAAACGAGACAGGCCAGGATCCAAAGGTTATCAGCTACCATATCGGCAAGCTTGAACAGAATGGGATAATCGCGGGATATTTCACCGCGCTCAATGCAAGGCTTCTCAACAGATCGCTCGTCCAGGTTGACATCGCCCTAAGAAACCCTGATAAGTACCTGGCAATAATTGAGTTTTTTGATCATACAGGTATGTGCGCATTTGCTTCAGAGATGCTTGGGAGATATGACTTAACTATAGAATTGTATGTTGAGAATGACCTGCAGCTGAGAAAGGTAATGTCAAAGTTCAAAAAATCATTCGGAGGCTACCTTATCTTTTATGAGGTGTCGAGGATATACCAGGAATATGTGATCAACTGGTCTCCTTATGATGGGTATAGTTCCGGCAAATAATTTGTCAAGAACCGCCGGGCTGAAAAGCCTCGGGGCGTGTTCTTGAGCATGCTCAGAAATCGCTGGCTTGCACTGGGTTAAAACAGCAGAGCGTGCGCCCGAAGCGATTTCTGACATGTCAAAAGATAATTTTTTATTATGCAACAATAGTCACTCCTCTCACGAAAACTTTTTATACAAGCTTTCTCTGAGTTAGTGCTTGTGGATGACCTGCTGAATATTTTTAACGATGTGCAGGCTCTTGAGCCAAAGTGCCCTACATGCGATACTAAAATAATGCTTGGAGTGACCACAAAATTTTTTCCCAAATATAAGGCGCATGTATGCCTGAAATGCGGAGGCAAATTATTATAAGGAGTTGATAAAATGCAAAGGATATCGACAGCAAGGAAGTTAGGGATGAGAAAGGGAGATGTTATCAGTATAATAATGCTTGACAAGGGGCTTAGTGGAAGCGACCTTAAATTTCTTGAAGATGAGTTTGATTTCTACAAAGAAGACATCGACAAGTTTGTCTCCCAATACAAGAACCTCGGAATAGTTTTCAAACTCAATGCCATCGAAGAAGATTGCGCAAAGGATTGGAAGGGATTTCTTATCCTTAGAAGCGGTGAAGTGGACAGGTTTAGCAATATGTTTGCAGGCAGCAATTGCGACAAAGTGCTTCTTATAACGAACAAAAGGCTGCTTAACATCGATTTGGACAACATTAATGAGAAGATAGAAGAGATGAATTTCAGGATAGAAAAACAAAACGAAAGTGCGCTGAGCGATATAAGGGATATGGCTCCAGCTTCACGCAAAGGGATATTTGGGCGATTGATAGATGTTCTAAAAAAGTAGTTTAAAGAGAGATAACTACCAGCCCAAGGACAACAAAGGCTATCGCCATATACTGCATGATGGAAAGCTTTTCCTTGTAAACTATCTTTCCATACAAAGCTGCAATCCATGGGCTACTGAATGTTAAAGCAGAGACGATGCTGACACTGTAAAGACTTATTCCCAGGTTAAAGAAAAGAGTGCCTGCTGTGCCAAAAAGTGCGATTGATATAAGATAGGGAAGCATGCTTTTTTCTTTTATGGCCAGGGATTTTTGTGATGTATAGAGATGGATGCCGCTATAGATAGCTATGCCTAGTTCTATGATGAATGATGTGAGAAATGGCCCGAGGATATTTACCGGTATCTTAAACAAGAAAAAGGTGAGGCCCCAAAGGAGGGAAGTTATTATTGCATAAGGTACACCGCTTGATAAGGTGAAGAGGCTTGAGTTTCTTAAGTCTCTGAAGTTGACCGAAACAAGGAAGATACCGGTTATGATAAAGAGCATGGCCAATACCTGGGTAGCTGTCAGAGATTCCTTGAAGAAAATAATAGAGAGAAGGATTGTCCAAATAACTGATGAGTTTGCAACAGGTGAGACTATTCCGACCTTGCCGACGCTCAGGGCTTTGTAGAAGAAAAGCAGAGGGATATAACCGATAAGGGAGATTATAAGGGCGAGAATAATGTATAAAGGAGATAAAGTAAAGTCAGTGAACAGGAGGATGATAAACAAGAATAAGCTGACAAATATATTGCGGTAGAAAACTGTCCTGACACTGCCAATCTTTCCTGAGGGAACTTTTGCTATTGCGTTGCTGAGGCCATAGCCCAGCATAGAAAGGAGACCAAAGAGGATGCCGAGGAAGGGGTTCATTGGGTTAATTCGTTCTGGTTGTGTTAATGTATTAAAGGATATTGATTATAAAGATGTTTGGATTAATTGATTAACATTGCAGCATACGGCTGAAGAATTGGACCAGCTTAACGCATAATCTTTATAAACCTCCCTATTTCTCTTTGACTCCATGATTGCCAATTACAATCCTTTGGAGATAGAAAAAGAGATCCTTCTCTATTGGGAGAAGAACAAGATATACTCAAAGGTCAAGAAGAAAGGGAAAGGCAAAGAGTTTTACTTCTTAGACGGCCCGCCGTATACCTCCGGAAGGATTCACCTTGGACAGGCTTGGAACAAGTCGCTTAAAGACTCTATACTTAGATATAAGAGGATGAAAGGATTTAATGTGTGGGACAGGGCAGGCTATGACATGCACGGCCTTCCTACTGAACACAAGGTTATGGAAAAGCTGGGCTTAAAGACAAAAGATGATATTCCAACCATAGGCATCGAGAAGTTTACAACTGAGTGCAGAAAGCTCTGTGTGGAGTTCATGAACCTGATGAGCAAGGATTTTGTTCGGATGGGAGTCTGGATGGACTTTGATAACGCTTACCAGTCAATAAAGAATGAGTTCATGGAAGGCGAGTGGTGGCTTGTAAAGAAGGCTTTTGAGAACAAAAGGCTTTATGAAGGAGAAAAAG
>DASRUK010000099.1:0-12541 GCA_035655475.1 Candidatus Nanoarchaeia archaeon | reverse complement strand
TCAGACGCCAGAATACAGAATTGCTGCTCTTGCACCAAAAAGCGCAAATGCTCAGGTGTCAATTTTTGTTATGAATCTGATATTTTTTCGAAATGCTGAGATTGCGGACTGAAAAATTCTGCTACATCGGGGAAGTCTGGGAAAAAGTAACCTTTATATAGGAAACACCATTCCAAACCAACTGATAAATATCCTTTAAACAGGAAAATAAGCTCAAAAAAGGTGATTTTCATGTCAGATAAGCTACTTCCACTGGCTGCGATGGAAAAGATAATTAAGAAAGTTGGTGGCAGCGATGTTAGGGTTTCAGACAAAGCAAAAGAAGCGCTGAGAACTGTCATGGAAGAAAAAGCAGAGGAGATAGCAGAAAAGGCATGGCGCCTGGCAACACACGCAGGAAGAAAGACAGTAAAAGAAGAGGATATTAGGCTTGCTGTCAGGCAATAGGTGATAAAATGACGACAAAACCAGTTGATGTTGGTGGACTAAAAAAAGGAAGTTATGTTGTTTTGGAAGGCGCAGCTTGCGTTGTTACTGATACTCAGACCTCAAGGCCAGGAAAGCACGGCCATGCAAAGGTAAGGCTTACCGCAGTAGGGATTGTAGATAGCAAGAAAAGGGTTGCTGTCATGCCAGGCCATGATAAGCTTGATGCTCCAGTCATCGAAAAAAAGACCGCACAGGTCTTATCGATAACAGGCGATATGGCAAACATAATGGACAATGAGTCTTTTGAGACCTTTGACATGCAAATACCCGATGAATTAAAAGAGCAGGTCAGAAGCGGAAGTAACGTCCTGTATTGGGTAATACTTAACGATAAAGTCATGAAGCAGGTGCAGGGATAATGGTAAAGTTCAAGGAAGCAGAGAAAAGGAAATTTGCAAATGTCTTTGTTTGCAGGAACTGCAAGCAAAAGCAAAGAGCCCCAAACCTAAAGGTCCTTGCAGGAAAGATAACCTGCAAAAGATGCGGTGCTCATACATTTAGGCCGGTTAGAAGGAAATAAATAGTTTATTTTTTATTGATCATTTCTTTAGGGATAGGATATTTTTTAATTTTTGTCCAACAAGCCCTTAAATAACAACATTTAAAAAACCTAATTTCTTAAATGCCTTGATGGTCGATATTCAAACTATTGCTGCCTTGGTTTTTGTCATATTTATGCTCGTATTTCTTATCATTAACCGAAAAAAGCTTACTATCCATAAGATACTGTTGTTCCCGTTGCTATACTTCGCCATGTATAAGACGAAGATTGGCCTTTCCTGGATGGACAGGGCAGCAAAAAGGTTTCCTCGCTTTATCAAAACTCTTGGATACATAGGTGTTGTCCTCGGCTTCATCGGTATGGTCCTGATAACCTACGCGCTTGTAGATAACATGTATAGCCTTTTTACAAAACCAAGCGCAGTCCAAGGAGCAGCTTTGGTACTGCCTATCCAGGCAAAGGGTATATTCTATGTCCCTTTCTTATATTGGATAATCTCTATATTTATAATTGCAGTCATCCATGAATTCTCCCATGGTCTTCTTGCAAGGGCTCATAATGTAAAGGTTAAATCAAGCGGCTTTGCTTTCCTGGGAGCTGTTGTTCCAATAATCCCTGCAGCATTTGTAGAGCCTGACGAAGCTCAGCTTAACAAAAAGCCTATCGGGCCTCAATTGAGCGTCTTTGCAGCAGGCCCTTTTGCAAACATTATTGCAGCTTTTGCTTTCCTGGGAATTATGTTGTTGCTGACACCTTTTATCCTGAACAATATAGTCACTCAAGAAGTGATGATTACAGGCGTCGCTGAAGGTTATGGCGCAGAGCAGGCAGGCATAACAGCAAATGAAAGCATCATCAGTATAGACGACCAGAAGATAAACAGCCGCTCAGAGCTTTCAAAGGTTTTAGCAGAAAAAAAGCCAGGAGACATCATCGAGCTGCAAACAAACAGGACAGTATACAACCTCACTCTCGCAGAAAATCCGGGCAGCAAAGCCCAAGCCTATATGGGAGTGAATATCTCTGAGAAGTTTGGAATCAACCCAAGCTTTGAGCAAAAGAACGGCAAAACCCTGGCTTCCTTCATCCTCTGGCTTATCGGCCTCATCAATGTCTTGTTCTTCCTAAACCTCGGTATAGGCCTCTTCAATCTAGCGCCTATCGGCCCTCTTGACGGCGGAAGGATGCTTTTAGTGACACTGAAGAGATACCTGAAAAAAGAACTCGCAGACAAGATATTCCTTTATGTAAGCCTTGCCTTGTTCCTGATAATAATTATTATTGTTCTTTCACCTTATTTCTTGTAGATCATATTAAAATAATTCAGATGTGACCTGGTAATCTCTTTATTGAAAATTTTAACAGCAACAGGTTCATTAGACCACTGTATAAGTAAGCAGTTATCGCCAAAGATTACAGTTGTAGTCGGATTAGAATACCTATCATCTACAAATTTGTAAGTAAGCAGCTTTCTTTTCTCCAGCTTTCCCTCAAACTTTAAAGGAAATATGCTTCTCTGCCTTATCCCTCTCTCTATTCTCATCTTATGCCAAAGCTCGAAATAAGGCCCGAAGAACTCCTTGAATTGGTGGTTTGATGCTATGATGGATATGGGCTTTCCAACCTCTATCATCTCGTCAAAAAGCATCCTTAGCCCTTTTTTGCCTGTAAAGATGGTTGCCTCCAGCTTTTCTTCATTCACTGCAATATCTTTGATATCAGCAGCAATATCTGCTTTCAATTTTGCAAGCTCACCTTGCCTCTCATCAATCATCGAGTTAAGTGAATTTGCATCTTTTGCATCATACCATCTAACTTTATTTTTAGTGATCAAAGAAACAACACCTTTTCCTATTAACCTATCGAGCGCTTCGTATACGTTCGTTCGGTTTATCCCTGTTTCAGCACTAAGCTTATTTGCATAGCTGCATCCCTTGAGAAGCTGCAGGTACACTTTTATCTCTGATGGACTAAACCCCAGCTTTTCAAGGCTTTGCTCTATCATTCCAGTGTCAAATAGCCTTTATCTTATAAGTGTTGTGGTACAAGACAACAACTAACAGTTTTATCTTTCACAGTAGCTGCAATCATATGGGCGAAGAATCACTTGAAGAAAGGATAGAAAAGCCCAGGCTTTGGGACTTTATGGTGGCAGCATATAGCGCCAGCAGATCTATAAGGACCCTATTAAACTCCTTAGCTTTAGGTTATGGCTATATTGCTTCGATCGCTGCTTCGTCCTTCTTCTATCTCGCAGCAAAGACTGTTGGCTTGACCGTAAAATATGCGTTCCTATCCCTCTACTATAATATCAAAGATTACAGCTTCCTAAGATATTTCAGAAATTCATTGAACAATTATAATCCATTCGGACGCCTAAGAAGGCCTCATCTGCTTGGAACAACCCTCTCAACAATCGCTTTCTTTGGATATTGATACCTCAAATCCAATTCCCTTGCAGCCTTGACTGCATCCAGCCTCTTCACCGGAGTATTATGGGGTGCAGAAAGCACGATTGAGGGGTCCTCATCGATCTCTTTTCTTATCTGCTTCATAACCAAAATAAAATTGTCAAGCGTCTCCTTGCTCTCTGTCTCTGTCGGCTCTATCATCATCGCACCATGTACTATAAGAGGAAAATATATTGTCATAGGATGCATCCCAAAATCGATAAGCCTTTTGGCGATATCAGCAGTCGTCACATGATTAGGCAGCCCTTCATCAGATATTACAAACTCGTGCTTGCATAGGCTGTCATAAGGCAGCTTAAAGTCTTTTTTCAGCGCTTCTTTGATATAGTTTGCATTCAGTACAGCGCTCTCACTCACCCTTCTAAGGCCATCTCTTCCAAGAGCCCGGATATAGGAAAATGCCTTTACCATCACTCCAAAATTTCCATAAAAAGCCCTGACTCTCCCGATTGATTTAACGTTATTAGAGAACTCATAGGCTCCATCATTAGAAACAACAGTTGGATTTGGCAAAAACACAGCAAGCTCTTTTTTCACACCAACAGGTCCAGACCCAGGCCCTCCTCCGCCGTGCGGAGTGCTAAAGGTCTTGTGCAGGTTCAGGTGCATGACATCAACACCCATTTCACCTGGCCGTACAGTGCCAAGAAGCGCGTTCATGTTAGCACCGTCCATATAAAGCAGGCTTCCATATTCATGCACGGCTTTAGCTATCTTAACGATATCTTTTTCAAATAATCCCAAAGTGTTTGGTATGGTAAGCATGACAGCAGCAACTTCCTTATCAAGTGCATCGTCAAGGAGAGCAGCATCAACAAGCCCGTCTTCATTGCTTTTTATCTGTATCACCTCAAAGCCGCACATCGAAGCAGACGCAGGATTTGTCCCATGTGAGCTGTCTGTTGTTATTATCTTCTTTCTAGCCTCTCCCTTGTCTTCAAAGTAAGCCTTAATCATCATAAGCCCTGTAAGTTCTCCATGAGCCCCGGCAGCCGGCTGCAAGGTAAAAGCATCCATCCCGCATATCTCACAGAGCAATCTTTCGAGCCTATAGATTAATTCAAGGCTGCCTTGAGAAAAAGGCTGCAGCGGATGGCATTCTGTAAAGCCAGAAAATCTCGAGATATCCTCATTTACTTTGGGATTATACTTCATGGTGCATGATCCAAGAGGATAAAACCCGTTGTCAACCCCGAAGTTTCGCCTTGCAAGATTGGTATAATGCCTGACAACATCGACTTCAGAGATCTCCGGCAGCTCGGCGTCAAGCGATACAAACCTATCCTCTATCAGCCCCTCCTTGAAGGGTACGTCCAACTCAGGAAGGCTTGCCCCCATTCTTCCTTCTTTGCTTAGTTCGAAAATAAGCCTCATTTTAACGCCTCAACAACTTGGTCCATCTCTTCGATAGCGTTAAGCTCAGTCACACAGACCAAAACACAGTCGTTTAGCTCAGGATAATAGTCTCCAAGGAGAAGCCCAAACACGATTCCTTTCGAAAGCAGCCTCTCCTGCACAGGCTTAACATCGCTGACCTTTACGACAAACTCATTATAAAATGAAGAGTTAAAGCAGGGATTGACACCTACCTTCTCTAGTTCTTTAGCAAGATAATGCGCTTTCTGTGCACTCTGGCTTGCCGCTTCCCTAAAGCCGGATTTCCCCATGTATGATAAATATACAGCCGCAGCAAGCATATTTAAAGCCTGGTTCGAGCAGATATTTGAAGACGCTTTTTCTCGTCTTATATGCTGCTCTCTTGCCTGCAAGGTAAGGATAAATCCTTCTTTTCCTTCGGTATCGACAGTCTTTCCCACTATCCTTCCAGGAAGCTGCCTTACATACTCTTTCTTTGTTGCAAGTATCCCCAGATATGGCCCGCCAAAGCTGACAGGATTTCCAAAACTCTGCCCTTCGCCGATAAAGATGTCTGCCCCCAGTTTTCCAGGGCTCTTTAATATTCCAAGCGATGTTGGTTCGACAACGCAGACATTAAGGAGCGCTCCATTCAGATGCACCATCTTAGAAAAGCTCTCGATGTCCTCTATGCCTCCAAAAAAGTTAGGGCTTTGTATGATTAAAGCAGCAGTATCCCTATCAACATTTACAGAGCTAGTCACACCATTTTCATATTCTGCTTCTTCAAGGACTATTGAATGCGCTTTGCAATATGTCCTTACAACCTCCCTGTAATGAGGGTGCACTGCCCTAGAGACTATTATCTTGTTCCTTTTTGTGATATTGCATGCCATTATGCAGCTTTCTGCAAGAGCTGATGCTCCGTCATACATAGAAGCGTTGGAGGCGTCCATCCCTGTTATGCTGCATATCATGCTTTGATATTCATATATTGCCTGTAAAAACCCTTGCGACATCTCAGGCTGATAAGGTGTATAAGCAGTATAGAACTCAGGCTTGGATAGTATATGGTTGACCACAGAAGGGATAAAATGTTTGTATGCTCCAGCTCCAAGAAAATAGGTTAGCTCAGTCTTATTTTTTGATGCAAGTCCATTCATCAGCCTCTTAAGCTCTATCTCAGAAAGCCCCTGTGGAACCCTGAGTCCAGATGATAATAATTTTTTTGGAACATCCTTAAAAAGTTCAGAAATATTCTTCTTCTTTATTGCCTTAAGCATCTTATCGATGTCTTCTTCAGTATGACAGATATATTCCATTCTTTCACCTATTTTCCTATCCACCCCTCTTAAAAATAATAGCTTATTGAATCAGTTTGCTGTATGCATCGGCCGTGAGCAGGTTGTCAAGCTCTTTGGCGTCCTTTGCATTTATCTTTGCTATCCACCCTTCGCCGTATGGATCTTTGTTGATTATCTCAGGATTATCTGAAAGTTTGCTGTTGACTTCAACGATATCTCCGCTTACAGGAGAAAAAACATCTGAAACAGACTTGACAGACTCTATGACAGCTATTTGCTTGTGCTGCTCGGCTTTTTTTCCTGCAGTTGGCAGCTCGATAAAAACAATATCTGTAAGTTGGTGTTGGGCAAAATCAGTTATCCCTATTGTTGCCACTCCATTCTCGATCTTTACCCATTCATGCTCTTTGCTGTAGCGTAAATCTTTTGGATTTTCCATTGTAAAAGATTGGTTCTGCCCTCATTTATTAATTTTTCTACTGTGTCAAGAACCGCCGACCTAAAGGTCGGGGCGTGTTCTTGAGCATGCTCAGAAATCGCTGGCTTACTCTGGGCTAAATCATCAGAGCGTGCGCCCGAAGCGATTTCTGACATGTCAAGAACCGCCGACCTAAAGATCGGGCGTGTTCTTGAGCATGCTCAGAAATTTACTTCATGTGAAGCTCTTGCTTTAAGCCGTCAATCATAGGCTGGATGAAAAATTTCTGACATATTTATAAATCGGTTTTGGCACAACCTCTGCCGTATTCATCTTATCCCTTATGATTATATCGAAAACAGTCCCAGCCCTGGCAAAGTCAATATCTATCATTGCCATCCCTATAGATTTTTGAAAAGTTGGAGAAAATGTCCCTGATGTCACAGACCCTATTTTTTTATTGCCATAAAAAACTTCATAACCATTTCTTCCGATAAGCTTGTCCTTCATCTCAAAAGCGACCACTTTACGTTTTGGCGCATCAAGAAGCGCACCCTTGCCGATAAATTCTTTGTTCAATTTTACGACAAATCCGACATCAGCCTCAAGAGGAGTTATCTCTTCATTAAGCTCATGCCCATATAGGCTATAGCAAGCTTCTGTTCGCAGTGTATCCCTTGCGCCAAGCCCTATAGGTTTTAACCCATGCTCTTTGCCTTCATCGAGCAGTTTTCGCCAGATCTCTGCAGCTTTTGAAGCTTCAAAATATATCTCGAATCCATCCTCTGCAGTATATCCGGTTCTGGATATGATAGCATCAACATCATTAACAGTATCCTGAGCAAAAGAAAATCTATTCATCCCTGACAGATCAAACTGGGTAAGCTTCTGCAATATTTGTTGCGAGTTAGGGCCTTGCAGGTCAAGTTTTGCTGTCTCATCAGACTTATTTGTAAGCACAACATCCCCAAAAGAATGTGAGGCTAGCCAATTGAAGTCTTTCTCGATGTTTGCAGCATTGACTACCATCATGAATTTGTCATCGTTGAATTTATAGACAAAAAGATCGTCAAGCACTCCTCCGCTATCATTGCACATGCAGGTATAGAATGCCTTGCCGGAAGAAAGTTTGTTTAAGTCATTGGTGATTATCTTCTGCAAGAAATCGATAGAGCCATTACCTTCGACAAATATCTCCCCCATATGGCAGATATCAAAAAGCCCTGCATTTTTACGGACATTATTATGCTCGTCAGTTATCGTAGAATAGCAGACAGGCATGTCCCAGCCGCCGAATTCAACAAGCCTTGCACCAAGAGCTGTATGCTCGCTGTATAGGGGTGTCCTAAGGGCCATAAACCTCAGTAAAAACAAGAATTATAAAAATTATACCTTTTTCCTGTCCAGGAACTCCTTGACTTTATCGTCTCCGATAGGTTGTGCCCCTTCTCCAAGCGAATAATATATCTTCTCTACCTCTGAGCCCCATGAGTAATTCCCGCTTTCCTTGATTATTTTGTTGACCTTGAATTCCCCGAGGTCAGCGCCCTTCCTGAGATGATAATAGATGACCCTCATGCTCACAGGAGAAAATATCTCTCTATAGTTCCTATACAGGTCATAACCATAACCCTCTTTTAAAAAGAACAGGAGTTCAACAAGGTTTTGCCTTATCTGTGACTTAACAGGTCTCCCCCTTCCCATACTGCAAGTGAACGCTGAGGGATTTATATATCTTCTGTCATTATTTTTGTGAAGTAAAAAACTAAACAACAAATTTTATAAATTAGCGCGGGTTAGGCTAACCCATGGTGGATATCAGGAAGATAATCATAATCTTTGTCATCGCTGTTCTGTTCTCAGTATTGGTTTTCTCAGTGATAGAAGCAGTCTATCCTTCTCCAAAGTATGATGAGATTTGCAGGCAGAATATATACCCTGAAAAGCCATACATCACCAATAGGACTTGCCCGGATGTAAATATATCTGTTGCTAACAGAAAGGCTTGTGATGAAAAAAAAGGTTATATAGAATATACTGATTATGATGAGAATAACTGCCCGACAAGCTATAAATGCAACACATGCCAAAATGAATTTAACCAGGCTCAACAAAAGCACGAGCGTGTTGTCTTCTACATCTCAGCCCTGCTCTCGCTTGTCGCCATATTTATCGGCCTTTATCTTCCGGCAGAATCAAACTCATTGAACGAATGGATAGGCACAGGCTTCATGCTTGGTGGAACATTCTCTTTATTCTTCGGTACCCTTACTACATTTATCTGGCTTGACCGATATATAAGGCCTATTGTCATTCTCCTTGAGCTTATCCTTGTCATCTTCATCGCCTATAGAAAGATTGGAAACCTTAGGCAAGATAAAAAGAAATGAGATATCTTCTTCAATTATCGCAGGATAATCTAAAGCTTGCAGAATATGAAGCCTTGTCATTGTTAAAGCCAAAAAAAAGCAGGCTTGAAAAAAATATGCTCATGATTGAGGTAGATGATATCAGCCTTTCAGAAAGGCTCGCTTATACTAAAGCAGTCTACGAGCTGCTCTTTGATTGCGATATAAACGATGCTGTTGGGCAGGTAAAGAAGTTTGTTTGGGAGCAGATATACGAGTCAAATTTCCGTGTTAGAGTCCATAATAAGGGTAAATTGCAGGAAAAGGAGATTGCTTCATTGATTTGGAAAAGCTTGAAAGATCCGAAGGTGAACCTTGCAAACCCCAAAACATCACTTGAGTTTTTTATCATTGGCAGGAAAGTATACTCGACTAGATTGCATGTAAAACTAAACCACTGCTTTGAAGAAAGAAAAGCCCACAAAAAACCCGAACTTCACCCGACAGCGCTTAGTCCAAAGCTCGCAAGAGCGCTGATAAATCTTGCAGGGGCGCAAAAAAGTGTTATGGACCCATTCTGCGGAGCAGGTGGAATATTGGTAGAAGCAGGCCTGATAGGATTAAAGCCGATTGGTTATGACCTTTACAACTTGATGCTGAAGAAAGCAAAAGCTAACCTGGATTTCTTTAAGATTAGGCCTTACAAGCTGATAAACAAGGATGCCTTAAAGATAAAAGAAAGATATGACTATGTGGCAACAGACATGCCCTATGGCCTCAATAGCTCTATTTGGATCAGCAAGGGAAAAAACAATCAAAGGATCAGTGTCAAAGAAAACACCAAGGCAGAAAAAAAGCGCAGGCTTGAGGACTTCTATCTTAAGTTCCTGAAAAACCTGAGGAAAGTCTGCAAAAAAAAGGCAGTGGTGATATTTCCAAACTATGTTAGCTACCGAAGGATCATTTCAGAGTCAGGCTTTAAGAAAGAAAAAGAGTTCTCTCAATTTGTGCATGGCAGTCTGACAAGAAAGATTGTTGTTCTTAGTTAACTTTTTCTCAGTCTATCCAACTTTATTTTTTCTTCTTGTTTTAGTATTGTTAGAGTCGTCTTAATCACAGTATCAGGATTAAGTGAAATGCTGTCAATACCGCACTCTACAACAAACTGAGCAAATTCAGGGTAATCTGAGACAGATTGCCCACAGATTCCAATCTTCCTCTTGTTCGCCTTTGCCTTTTTGATGACCGTAGCGACAAGCGCTTTGACAGCATCATTCCTTTCATCATAAACATGGCTGACAAGCTCAGAGTCTCTATCAAGCCCAAGTGTAAGCTGCGTAAGGTCATTTGTTCCGATTGAAAACCCGTCAAATATCTTTGAAAACTCATCTGCAAGTATCACGTTTGATGGAATTTCGCACATCACATAGACCTCAAGCTCGTTCTGCCCTCGCTTAAGCCCGTTCTTCTCCATCTCTTTCAGGACCTTTTTTCCTTCTTCAACAGTCCTGCAGAAAGGGATCATCAGTTTTACGTTGTTTAGGCCCATCTCATCCCTGACTTTTTTCATCGCCTTGCACTCTAGCGCAAAAGCATCTTTATATTCAGTATAATATCTTGAAGCGCCTCTCCATCCGATCATCGGATTATGTTCGACAGGCTCAAAAGGCTTGCCGCCTATCAGATTGGCATATTCGTTTGATTTAAAATCACTCATCCTGACGATGACATCCTTAGGGTAGAACGCGGCAGCAATCATCGCAACACCATATGCGAGCTTATCGACAAAAAACTGCTTCTTGTCTTTATATCCTGATGTAAGATCAAGTATTTTTGCCTTTGTCTCTTCATCTTTGATAGAGTCAAAGTATATAAGGGCCTTAGGATGCACCTTGATGTATTCATTGATGATAAACTCTTCACGTGCAAGCCCTACTCCATCGTTAGGGATAAATGAGAAGTCAAATGCCTGCTCAGGATTGCCCACATTCATCATAACCTTTGTTATAGGCCTTTTCCAGTTTTTGAGATTATGCCTCTTGACTTCAAAGGGCAGGCTTCCTTCATACACAAATCCCTCTTCACCCTCAGCGCAGCTCACAGTGACTGCCTGGCCGTTTCTTATCTTCTCAGTGCCATCATTGGTTCCTACAATGCAGGGTATCCCAAGTTCCCTTGAGATTATTGCTGCATGACATGTCCTTCCGCCTTTATTAGTCACGATTCCAGACGCAAGCTTCATTATAGGCTCCCAATCAGGGTCAGTCATCTCAGTGACAAGTATCTCTCCTTTTGAAAATTTCTTTATCTCATGTACATTTATTATAACGTGTGCGCTCCCGCTTCCTATCCTTGCCCCCACACTTTTCCCATTTGCTATGATTCTGCCCTTCTTTTTCAACACATACTCCTCAAGAACATTAACATCCTTCCTGCTCTGCACTGTCTCGGGCCTTGCCTGCACGATAAACAGGTGGTTGGAATGGCCGTCTTTTGCCCACTCCATGTCCATAGGCTTTCCATAATGATCTTCGATAGTGCATGCCCAGTGTGCAAGCTTTATCACTTCTTCATCGCAAAGCACAAATTTCTTCCTTTCGCCCTCAGGCACGGATACATTTTTGGTCGTATGTTTGCTGCCGCCTGCGCAGTATACCATCCTCATATCCTTTGAGCCGATCTGTTTGCTGATTATAGGTTTAAACCCTTTTTTTAGTGTCGGTTTGAACACATAATACTCATCAGGATTTACCTGCCCTTGCACTATATTTTCTCCAAGCCCATATATAGCGTTGATTATAACAGCATCCTTAAATCCTGTCTCTGTATCGATAGAGAACATTACTCCGCTTGCAGCAAGATCGCTTCTTACCATCTTCTGGACTCCTATGCTTAAAGCGATTTTGAAATGATCAAACCCTTTGTCAATACGATAATGTATAGCTCTGTTTGTAAAAAGTGATGCAAAGCATTTTTTGCATGCATCAAGAAGAGTGTATTCTCCCTTTATGTTGAGGTATGTCTCCTGCTGGCCTGCAAAAGAGGCATCCGGCAGGTCCTCAGCCGTTGCGCTGCTTCTTACCGCAACATCAGTGTGCTGGCCATACTTCTTGCACATCTGCCTGTAAGCTTCGACTATGCTTATCTTAAGTGGAGGAGGAAAATCAGCCTTTAGGATCTGTTGTCTTGCCTCATGGCCTGCCTGCTCAAGGCTCTCGAGGCTTGATGGATTGACTTTTTTTAGGATGGATTGAAGCTCATCTTTGATGTGCTCTTCTTCAAGAAAATATCTGTAAGCATATGCAGTTATCGCAAATCCGTTAGGGATGTTTACCCCTTTGCTTGACAGCTTTTGATACATCTCCCCAAGCGAAGCATTTTTCCCGCCGACGAGAGGAACATCTGTTATTCCTATCTCATCAAACCACAGAACAAACTTGCTCTCTTTATCCATAAGTACCTCTTTTTTACCTAATTACCAGAGAAACATTATTTAAAGCTTGTTATTTTCGGTAATCGTTTAGCTTTATCCCACTAATTCTAATTATATACTTGAGCACCGAAATATTTATTTAGTTCTTGTAGTTACATTGTAACTACATGAGAAAACCAATTCAAATGAAGATGGAAGGTTACGAAGCTGTTGAGAAGAC
>DASRUK010000098.1:0-4825 GCA_035655475.1 Candidatus Nanoarchaeia archaeon | reverse complement strand
TCAGACGCCAGAATACAGAATTGCTGCTCTTGCACCAAAAAGCGCAAATGCTCAGGTGTCAATTTTTGTTATGAATCTGATATTTTTTCGAAATGCTGAGATTGCGGACTGAAAAATTCTGCTACATCGGGGAAGTCTGGGCTAAGTAACATTTATATATTACTTCTTTAATAATCGATATATGTCAAGAATCCCGCACTAAATGTGAATCGTAGAGCGGAGTTTTTGAGCATGAACTGAGAAATTTGCAAAGCAAATTTCTGGTTTGTCAGAAAGCAAAGCTTTCAGACACTCAGAAATCGCTCGCTGCTCTGGGATTTAGATCACAAGAGGATGCGTCAAAAGCGATTTCTGACATATTAAAAAAAGAGGTGGTAAAATGGCTTTAGCCCTAGGAGTCCAGGAAGTAACATTGGCTATAATTGTAGGCACTCTTTTTGCTATAGTATACTCATTAAGGGTTCTTGTTCTTATGGAAAGAAGGATGGCAAGAATTGAGATGCACATAGAAAGCCTTGTTGGAAATGTTATGAAAGAGGAATTAAAGATAGAAGGCAAGCTTTCCAAAAAGAAGAGATAATCCTTTGTTTTTTTATTTGTTGTAAATACCCCACGCTTGCAGTGACTGGGTTATTGTTATGGCTCGCCACGTTGAGGGTATTTACAACACTAAAAATACCCCGCCCCTTGAGGCGGTTGGGATTTTTATTTTATTAATTCTTCAAATAATATACCTTTTATCTGCGCTTTTTCTATATCTATCATAAGGCTTTTGTCTGTCTCTTCCATATCTTCCAGCGTAAGAAAAAACCATTCCCTTTTTGCAAACTTTATCGCGATATAAGGCTCAGCCGCAAACAGCTCTGCAAATTGTCTTAGCTGATCTATATCTTCTTTATCTATATATTTTGAGGTATCTTTTGTTGCTTTGCATTCGATAGCAAGCTTCCTCACCTTGTTTGTTGCGATTATATCAGCAGAAGGATATCTCATCGAGCCAGAGCCAGCGATCCTAACAGATGCCCAATTGTTTGCCCAGAATTTATGCACTAGGTCTCTTTCAGCATTTATGCCTTTGCTTTTCCTGCTCAAATTAGCCTCAAATTTTGATGGTCATGAAATCCCAGGCAGCGGTGGTGTTGGAAAACACATCCTTTGCATCGTTTTCCACTTCCTCTGTTGTTTTATACCTGGCAGAAAAGTGGGTTAAGACCAGCTTTTTTGCATTAGCCTGGTTTGCAAGAAGTCCAGCCTGTTTGCCGGTCATATGGCCGTATTCCTTTCCTTTTTCTTCAAGCCTTGAGCTGTATGTTGCTTCACAGATGACTAAGTCAGCATCGCTTGCAAGCTTAACTGCATTGTTGCAGGGCGAAGTGTCCATTATCACTGTTATCTTCTTCCCCTTTTCGACAAACGTGATATCGTTTGGTTTTATTCTTTTGCTCTTAAAAACGACAGTCTCATTATCCTGGAGCTTTCCAAGCAGCGGCCCATTGGGTATTCCTATCTTCTTTGCCTTCTTTACATCTATATGCCTTATATCATTTTCAACTATAGAATACCCAAGCGCATCAACCCCATGCTCAAGAGGCAACGCTTCCATGTAAAAATCCTTGCTCTCAAAAAATTTCCCAGGACTGACTTCCTTGACATCTAAATTTATTTTCCTGTCGAATACAAAAGCATCAAACATTTCATTTAGCCTTTTTGCTGTTCCTTTTGGCCCATATATCTCAAGTGTCTTCTGATACTCTTCAGAGCCAAGTGTAGATATTATCCCCGGAAGCCCAAACACATGATCTCCATGCCAGTGCGATATGAGAATTTTAGTTATCTTCGAAAGAGGGATACCTTTTTGTTTGAACTGTCTCTGCATCCCTTCACCACAGTCTACGAGTATCCCTTCATTCTTATATCTTATAAATATGCCTGACTGGTTTCTATCTTTTGTCGGAACCATTGATGATGTTCCCAAGAAGGTTACTTCCATTAACCTCTTTAAAATAGCCCTAATTATTTAAAAGTGTCGGAAACATAGCAGTCAATCGGGTTAACAATCCCGCGAGGCTAAGGCAGGGTTAGACCGCCGGGTTTACGAGCAGAGAAGGGTCTCTAAGCCCATGTTGTTGTTAACGGTCCATAAACTATAGCTTAAAAAGAAACATTTTTAAGTAAATTACTACCAATAGTAGGTTATGTCAAAAAAGGAAAAGGAAGGAGAAATAGAAGAAGAAAAAAAGCCCCCTGTAAAATCCTATCTTGCAGAGCAAAGAGTTATGACTGAAAGTTCTGATGAGGCAAGGGAGTTATACAATAAAAGCAGGTTTGGGACCCTCCTTGAGACAGGAAAGGTCCAGATGTCCTTGCTTGAGGCTCTCTATCTTTTGGAAAAAGAGAGGCTTGTTGTACTTGACGGCAAAAACAAGGCTGTTCCCTTTGAAACCTTTCTAAAAAAAGCAAAGAAGCTGGAGCCAAACTTCTGGATAAGGTACTGCGTTTTCAAGGATATTAGAAATAGAGGTTATATAATCAAGACAGCCTTGAAATTTGGAGCTGATTTTAGGGTATATGACCGCGGTGTAAAACCCGGAGAGGATCACGCCAAATGGATTATCTATCCTGTTCACGAAGCAAGCACCATGACCTGGTATGAGTTTTCTGCAAAAAACAGGGTTGCACACTCGACAAGAAAAAGGCTTCTCCTTGCAGTTGTTGACGATGAAGGAGACTGCACATACTATGAAGTCGCCTGGAAAAGGCCTTAAAAAAACAGTAATTAGAGAAATTTTGATAAACCAGTATATTTCTAACTTTAGCGAATTAAGCCAAAAAGCCAGGAAAAATTTGCTTAAGGACTTGGAGGTATTTGGCAACTCTATTCTATCTTCACTTGTGGCAAATAAATCAAAGGCTATCATTTTGCCATTGAATAAGAAATTCACAGATCTTAAGGAATACTCTCATCTGAAGGGAAAACCATTTTATGTCAAGGGTTATGGTAAACATGATTTTTACAAAACCTTTGATGAAGTAAGGGGATGGGGAGGAAATCCTGCAGTGATAGGTGAGGAATGGGTGGTGGCAAAGGATAAGCATATCTTTAATGTAGTCCAACATGAGGTTGCTCACCAGATTCAGGGAGTTCTTCCAAAACATATACAAGAGAAGATTCATAGTGCCTACCTCAAAGCTAAAAAGGAAGGTTATATCAGAAAAAACTCATCCTTATGTGATGGGGAGTACTTTGCTGAGGCAGCTGCCTTTTACTTCAACAACTCTCCCTCAAGAAAGTTACAGGGATATTTTGACATGGATAGGATCTACAACCGCAAATTACTGTTAAAAACGGACAAGATACTGTATAGTATAATTAAAGAAATATTTGGAAATTCTAAAAATATATAAACTTAAGTCTTTCTCTTTGAGGCATGGAAGATAACCGAGAGAAGATCTTGCAGTATATAAGGATGAAAGGCCCAGTCCTTCCTGCAGACATAGGAAAGCAGATCAATTCTAACATCCTTTTTGCCTCAGCGCATCTCTCAGAGCTTTCTTCAAACGGCAAGGTCAAGGTCTCAAGCATAAAGGTAGGCGGCTCACCTCTTTACTATCTTCCAGGCCAGGAGTCGATGCTGCAAAGGTTTGCAGATGATCTGGGTGAAAAAGACAAAAGGGCGTACAATCTTCTTCATGAAAAAAAAGTTCTAAGAGATATAGAGCTTGAGCCTTTGATGAGGGTAGCGCTCAGAGGCATAAAAGACTTTGCCATCCCTCTTCAGGTCAATCTTGAGGGAAATTCAGAGATATTCTGGCGCTGGCAGGAGGTTACAAACCAGCAGGCAGAGGAATTGATAAGGCCCTTGTTTGTCAAGGAAGAGAAAAAAATAGCAGAAGAAAAGCAAGAGGTTGAGAAAGAAGAGATCAAGAAAGTTCCTGAGCCAGAAGTTAAGCATCAGGAGAAAAATCAGGAGACAAATCTAGAGCAAAAGCAGGAACCAAGGCAAGAACTAAAACCTGCACCCAGGCAAGAGATAAAAAAAGAGATTCAATCTCAAATATCCAAAGATAAGCCCAGGCCAAAAAAGGAGATCACAGATGATGGGCCGTTCCTTGATAAGATTTCAGATCACTTTAAGGTTAACAAGATAAAGATCATCTCAAAGGAGCAGATAAGAAAATCAGAGTTTGATTTGATAATTGACGTTCCATCTGCAGTCGGAAACCTGGAATACTATTGCAAGGCCAAAGGCAAGCAAAAGATTACTGATGGAGACCTTGCAAGCGCCTTTGTCCAGGGCCAGGTAAAAAAGCTCCCGGTTCTTCTTATCACAAACGGCGAGCTTACCAAAAGGGCAGCAGAGATGCTTCAAAAAGAATTTAAAGGGATGAGCATAGCACAGATCTAACATGGGAGTAGCAATAGGTGCTTTGCTTGTAAAAAAGGAGATTGAGTTAAGCTCTCTTTCTGGAAAAGTGCTAACAGTCGATGCTCCTATGTGGCTTTATCAATTCTTGAGCAGCATCCGCCAGCCAGATGGCACGCCTCTTATGGACTCCAAAAATAATATAACCTCTCATTTGATGGGGCTTTCAACAAGGGTCCCAAACCTTATGGAAAAAGGCATAAAGCTTGCATTCTGCTTTGACGGCAAAGTTCCAGACCTAAAACAGAAAGAAAGGGACAGAAGAAATGGCCTCAAGCTCGAAGCAGAAGCATTATATGAAGAAGCAGCAAAAAAGCAGGATATAGCCGGGATGAAAAAATATGCCCAAAGGTCAAACAGGCTTACAAGCAATATGATAACTGAGGCAAAAGAGCTTTTGG
>DASRUK010000097.1:0-11526 GCA_035655475.1 Candidatus Nanoarchaeia archaeon | reverse complement strand
GCTCTTGCCATCTTGACCCTGGCAACATCTCCCTTCTTGTTCAGGAAACATAGATAACCTTTTTCTCTCTTAATTCCTGTTTTTGCAATAACTTTTCCCATTGGGACCACCTCAATGGTGCCTTAGACTGTGCTTGTTAGTTTCGGACTAGTTTTTTGCAGAAAGCGTCTCCTGCCTGCTGCCATCCATCTTATGAAGCTGCTTCAACTGAGTGCAAATCACAGCTCTAAATCTTCTTATTCCCGCAGCAGACACAAACGAGCCAACCTTTAATTGTTCAGCAAGTGCAAATCTCTATTTATGTGTCTTGATAACCACAAAATTGAATACATTTTCGCCTTCTTCTATCTTCAGCCTAATGTTTCCTTTTTTTGTTTTCCCTTTCTTTTTTATTTTACCTTTTAATCTAACCCTATCTCGAAACCCATTTATTCTTTTCTCCTCCCTTGCTAACTTAGAAAGCGTGTTGATAAGGGTCTTGTCTATTTGATTTGCCATTTAGTTAATGATCTCCAAAAATTCTGAGGGATAAATCTCTTTCCAGCCATTAAAGCCAGAGTAGGTTACGGTAAGGAAATCTTTAGCCCTTGATATTGCCACGTAAAACAGCCTAAGCTCGCTGTCTCTCATTACATTGGTTAAATTTCCGTTATGATAAGGAAGGAGCCCATCGTTGCAACAGGCAAGGTAAACTCTTTTCCACTCAAGCCCTTTGGAGCTGTGGATTGTGCTTAAAGCAACCTTATCTTTTGTCTTCTCCTTTTTTTCAACCTCAATCAGGCTGTCTAAAAATGCAACTATCCCTCCAGCATCATAATCATAGCCGCTGAACATATCAATCAGGGCATTTATATTTTCCATCTTATCTTTGGCATTGTCATCAGCCTTAATCCTGTTAGAATAATCAAAGAAGCTGACAAAAGCCTTAATCGGATGCAGCTTATCCCTGCTGACAAGAGACTTAAAGCTGCTTAGCCTCTGCCTGAGCTTTTCATTAAATCCAACTTCAGAAATATAGCCCAGAGCCTCTAAAACCGGGCAATTATGCTTTTTTGCCAAGGCATGTATTTTTATGAGCTTTGCTTTCCCAACTCCTTCCATCAATAAAATAACCCTCTCAAAATCAGGGAAAGAGCTGTTGTTTGCTTTAAGCTTTAGGAAAGATAAAATGTCCTTTATTTCTGCCCTTTCAAAAAACCCTTTTGATTTTGACAGATGGCAGGGAATCCTCTGCCTTAAAAATTCCCTTTCAACAGCTTTTCCTATGGTGTTTGTCCTGAAAAGCACAGCAATATCCTCCTTCTTTTCACCTTTTTTTAAAAGCTCTTTTACATCTGACGCCAAAGCTGCAATTTCCTCTTCCTGGGAATAGAATGAGTTTATGCTAATCTTTGTTCCCTTGCCCCTTGTGCAAACAAGCTCCTTATCAATCCTGAATTTCATAGAGCTTATTGTTTTGTTTACAGCAGAGATTATGGACTTTGTGGACCTGTAGTTATTTTTTAGAAAAATAGTAGGATAATGCCTGTTAAACTTGAATACTAAATCATTTGATGAGCCTCTCCATTCATATATATTTTGACAGTCATCTCCTATTAGGCAAAGGTTATTACTATGCAAAAGATCCAGGATATCCATCTGCACAAGGTTAAGATCCTGGGCCTCATCTACCATGATAGCTTTGAACCTGATTTTATATTTTTCTTTTACCTCAGGATGGTTGTTAAGAAGCTGCAAAGCAAGCAGCAAAATGTCATCCAAATCAATCAAGTTATGGCTCCTCAGGAAGGAATCATACTTTTTATAGACTGATGGAAGTGCTGCCTTAAGAGCAGAGCTTATTTCCAGAACTTCATCATTTATTATCTCTTTCTCCCTGCCTCCTTTGCCTGCTTCTCCTCTGTCAAGATAATCTGAACTTATGCCCCTATTTTTAAATTTCCCTATGCCTGCCATCAGATAGTTTACATTGTCTGCATTGGGACCTATTTTCATATCAATTAGTATCTGTTTTATTATTCTTTTTTTATCCGAGTCATCTATTATTGTAAAGTTTGCAGCTGGAAGAACAAGAGCATGGTGACTCCTAATCATCTTTAGAAAAAGAGAATGCATTGTGCCTATAAATTCAGGCGCTTTGCTGGTCTTTAACCTTATTTTTTCAATCATATCCTTTGCAGCTTTATTAGTAAATGTAGTCATAAGTATTTCAGAAGGCTTGAAGCCATGATTAGACACCAGGTTTACATATCTTTCAACGATTGTGGTTGTTTTTCCTGTGCCTGCGCTTGCAATAATAAGAAGGTTTCCGCTGGTTGTGTTTACTGCCTGTGCTTGCTCTTTGTTTAATGCAAATGCCATAGCCCTGAGACCATTATGTTTTTTATGGTATAGCCTACATTACCACCCTGCCCAATTCCTTGACGCCTTTTTCGAGACGAACCTAAATCCATCGTTCTAATCACTTACCCTCACTTTAACTTAGATTCTGTTTCTTCATAAATTTTTTGATATCCAAAAGATTCGCCCGGCAGAAAAGGCAGACAGAAGCATAACCTTTTAATATATTCTTATGTTTGCTGAAATGGATTGTTTACAATTGATAACAGATTGTGAGGTAGACAAATGAATGAAACAGCAATATTATTGGAGAAAGTTAGGAAACAGAAACCGTTAGTGCATCATATCACTAACTGGGTAACAATTTATGATTGCGCGAATATGACCAGGGCATTTGGTGCCCTTCCGGTCATGGCGCATGCAAAAGAAGAGGCTGCGGATATGGTAAAGATCGCTGGCGCTCTTGTTCTGAATATAGGGACTCTTACAACTGAGTTGATCGAATCGATGATAATTGCAGGCAAGGCTGCTAATCAAAAAGGGATCCCTGTTGTCCTGGATGCTGTTGGTGTTGGCGCAACCAAGATGCGCGACGATAAAGCTGCTGAACTGCTTGGGGCAGTGCATGTTGATATAATAAAAGGAAATGGCTCTGAGATTGCAAGGCTTGCAGGTGAGTCAGTGCAGACAAAAGGTGTTGAGTCAACATCGGTTGAAGGAAACTTAATCGAGATTGCCAAAAAGCTTGCAACTGCAAGAAAGGCAACTGTTGTGATAACCGGCGCTGAAGATATAATCACAAATGGAAGTGAGACTTACCTGTGCAAAAATGGGCATAAGATGATGGGAAGCATCGTCGGGACTGGTTGCATGGCTGCTTCTATCATCGGTGCGTTTGCTGCTGTTGAAAAGGATCACACAAAGGCTGCGGCTGCTGCTTTAGCCTGCTTTGGCATTGCAGGAGAGCTTGCGGCAAGAAACAGCAACGGACCAGGAAGCTTTAAAGAATCGTTCTATGATGAAGCCTATAATCTGAACGGTAATGATATAGAAGATATGGAGAAGCTAGAGAAGATATGAAGCCATCTCTTAGAGATATAAACCTGTATCTTGTCACTGACAACACACTTACCAGAAAAACGATTGTTGAAGATGTGAAGGATGCTGTCAGGGCTGGAGTAACGATAGTGCAGTATAGGGAGAAGGATAAATCTACCAAGGAGATGGTCGAAGAGGCGCTTTTAATAAAAAAGATATGTGAGGGCAAGGCAATCTTTCTAGTGAACGACAGGATAGATGTTGCGCTTGCTGCTGATGCGGACGGTGTTCATCTGGGGCAGGACGATATGCCGTATCAAGCTGCAAGAAAGATCCTGGGGGGTAAGATCATCGGTCTTACTGCCCATAATGTTTTAGAGGCTGTTTCTGCTGAAAAGCTTGGCGCTGATTATGTAGGTGTCTCTCCTATATTTGAGACTGCAACCAAGAAAGATGCAGGAATAGCTTCAGGGCTTAGGCTGATAAAAGAAGTGAAGGCTGCTACCCGCATACCTATTGTTGCCATCGGCGGAATCAACCTGGATAATATAGATAGTGTTATAAATTCCGGAGCAGATTCTGCTGCTGTGATATCAGCGATAACCACAAAAGAAGATGTTTATGGGGAGTGCAAGAAATTTATAGAGAGGTTTAAATGACACAGCTTGAGTCTGCAAAGTTTAATGAAATAACAAAAACAATGGAAGAGGTTGCTCTTAAGGAGAATATAAAGGTAAAAGAACTGTGCAACAAGATCGCACAGGGCAGAGTAGTCATCACTGCTTCCAAGCTTCATAAAAATCTCGCTCCTATAGGAATCGGGGAAGGACTTAAGATAAAGATAAATGCAAATATCGGCACTTCACCGAATAAGGTGGATATCAAGGAAGAACTTGAAAAGCTGTGTGTTGCTATCAAGTACGGCGCTGATACTATCATGGATCTTAGCACTGGAGGAGAGATTGATTCTATCAGGCAGCAGCTGATAAGCAATTGCTCTGTCCCGCTTGGGACTGTGCCTATATATCAGGCTGCTATCGAGAAGGATTCGATAGTCGAGCTTTCTGAAAGCGATATAATCAGGGTAATCAGGAAACAGATACAGGATGGGGTTGATTTTATCACTGTCCACTGCGGGATAAAGAAAGATGTAATCTCATTGCTTGACAAAAGGCTTACAGGCGTTGTTTCACGCGGCGGCTCTTTTATCGTCAAATGGATGAAGCATAACAACCGTGAAAATCCCTTCTATGAAAATTATGACAAAATATTGTTCTGGGCTAAAAAAGAAGATGTAACGCTTAGCCTCGGTGATGGGCTTAGACCTGGGTCGCTTAAGGATGCGACTGACAAAGCGCAGCTTCATGAGCTGAAAATTCTTGGGGAACTTCAAAAGAAAGCTTTTGCTGAAAACGTCCAATCAATGATAGAAGGGCCAGGGCATGTGCCTTTGAATCAGATAGAGCATAATATCAAGATGCAGAAACAGATGTGCAACAATGCACCATTTTATGTGCTTGGGCCAATAGTCACTGATATCGCTCCAGGATATGATCATATAACTTCTGCAATCGGCGGTACGCTTGCTGCTTACTATGGAGCGGATTATCTATGCTATGTGACGCCAGCTGAACATCTGGGGCTTCCTACTATCGATGAAGTGAAAGAAGGTGTGATCGCTTCAAAGATCGCTGCTCATGCTGCTGATATTGCACGTGGAGTTAAAGGAGCCAGAGATTGGGATGACAAGATGTCTGAAGCAAGAGCTAACCTTGACTGGCCAAAGATGATGGAGCTTGCAATCGACCGTGAGAAAGCTGAGGCGACCAGGAAGAGGTGCCAGCCTGATGATCCTTTGGTGTGCTCGATGTGCGGGAAGTTCTGCTCGATGAAGATCGGGAAGGAGATGAAGGAATCTTAGTAAACGTTCGGTTAGTAGTTGTTAAACTCAATCAGAAATCGGTGCTTTAGGGCAAAAGGGACAAAAGGTTTTTATTCGATGTTATAAACCTAATTGAAAAGGCTGATGAGTTAGCTGAAAAAAGAACACTAAACAATTTGGAGTTTCAAGCAAATAGTGCTTATTTAGATTTAGTTGAATCATTCAACGGATCACTTCCTGAACAAGCTAAGGCTTATTTAGCATATTATGAACTTGGCCACCAATTGCAAAGCGCTGTAGGTAATGGAACTATATGCAGAGATTACCAACATACTTCAAGGGTATCTGATGCCAGAAGAGAGGCGTCATTCAATAGATTTGACAGATATATATTACAATGGATAATTGGTCACATATTACAATGGATAATTGGTCACCAATTAAGTTGTTATAGATTACTGCAAGCGAAAAATGAGGTTGGACGTCCTCAACGAGCCATATAGGCGAAATATTGAGCTTTTAGCCATTTTAGCAAAACTAAAAATACAAAAGCCTAGGTTTCAAAGGCTTTATATATCCATATCGCATTAACAGGCTTGTTCTGGGGTGAGCATATGAAGCTTAAAGACATAGGTGAGTTTGGGCTTATTGACAGGATCTATAGAAAACCAAGGGATAAAAATGTGCTCGTCGGCATCGGTGATGATGCTGCTGTTGTCAAGATGGGAGGAAAGCTCATGCTTGTGACAACAGATACTATGGTCGAAGGAGACCATTTCTCGTTTGATTATTTTACACCTGAGCAGGTGGGGATGAAAGCTATAGAGGTCAATGTTTCTGATATCGGCGCAATGGGCGGCAGGCCAAAATATGCTCTTGTCTCTTTAGTCCTACAAAACGAGATGGATGTTTCTGTAATCGATGGAATATACAAAGGGATGAGGAAGTCTGGTGACCTTCATGGGGTAGACATAATAGGCGGAAACATAACTCACGGAAAACAACTTGTCATCGATATAGATATGATAGGTGAGGTCAATAATAGAGAGCTATGCCTAAGAGGTGATGCAAAACCTGGAGACTTTATCCTTGTAACAGGCGACCTTGGAGCATCGACAGCAGGGCTTAACCTTTTTTTAAACAAGATAAAGGGGCATAATGAGGTAAAGGGAAAGCATGTTGAGCCAAAAGCAAAGCTTCACAAGGTAAGGCCTTTTTTGGGGCATATCAATGCCATGATAGACGTCAGCGATGGACTTGCCTCTGAGGTAGGCCATATCTGCGAGCAAAGCGGTACGGGCGCTGTGATATATAAGGATAATATACCTATAAAAGATGAGACAAGGAGGGCTGCTGAAGAGGTCGGCAAAGACCCATATGACTATGCGCTATATGGCGGAGAAGATTTTGAGCTAGTGTTCACTGTTTCTGAAAAGAACCTACGGAAGGTCAGAGGATTTCTTGTCGGAGAGATAACTAAGAGGAAAGGATTATTCCTATATGAGAAGGGCAAGGAAAGTAGAATCAAGGGAAATGGATACGACCATTTCAAGAAAAAGAATAAAAAATAAAGTCCCAAACAAAAAAAATTTAGCCGCAGTTGAGCTGCTGGCCTGAGCTTGCGGCTGCTGCTGCGCCTGCTTCCATCTTGCCAAAGCCTCTTGGAGGCTGGTTTGTCTGGAGCTTACTTTCGCATTCTTTCAAAGCAGTTTTTGCGCTGCAGCAAACAATCGTCTTGACGTTGTCAGGAGACCTTCCATTCTGGCTGAAATCGTACTCATTAATTTTTTCTCCATTAAGGAAGAAACTTGGCGAGCCACTGCCTCCCTTTGGCCTGTATATCTTTGCCCAGTCATCTGCATCTTTCAAGGCATAAGATTCTGCCCTGTTTTTGGAGCAATCCTCAAGCTTCTTTGAGTCGACTTTTGCTGTGGCTTCACAAGTCTTGCCGTCGCCTGACTCTGCATAGCAATTAATATAACTCCAATAAACCGCCGGCTGCTCTTCCCTTAAACAGACATGCCTTAAGTCTTCTACGTGCTCCTCTGCACCATGCATGGAAGTGGTGGACTTTCCATCGGCTGATTTTTCTACAAGCAACCTGGGTATGACATCCACTTTATCGCCGAAGTTTTTCTTTACATAGTATAAAGAGTTAATCGCCTGGACACCAAACGGACATCTTGAGACATAGAACACTTCCAATTTAGGCTTATCAACTTTTGGCATGGCTTCACATAGCTCTGTAGATGACTTTTCAACTTCTGCCTGAGTCTCTGTGCCTGCTGACTGTGCTTCTGAGCACACTGCCTGGCTGCCCGTGGCGTCACATAGAGCTGAGGCCAGATTTGCCTTTGTCCCAACAGCGTTCAAAGTGACCACGCCGTCTTTAACAAGAAGATAACCTGGAACCTGGACCGGCTGGAAATATTTTGCTTTGGAATAGGCCAAGCCAGCTTTTCCTGCCATCTCTTTTGCTACAGGCTCAATATCACTGCAAGCTGTAGTGCATGCTTCCGAGTTCAGGAAAACAAAGCTATCTCCTCCTGTGGAGCTGCTTTTTCCCTTAAAGCCTCCTGTCACTAGTGAAGCAATGAGTAATATCGCAAGAATTGCGCTTGCTGCCATCCATATCGATGATTTCTTTATCTTTTGGGCATGAACCATGGGCTCTCCTGCGTGATGATGCGTTTCATGATGCGTTTCGTGATGCTGCGCTTCGTGATGCGTTTTATGCGCTTCGTGCTCGCTCTCATGAGCCTCATCTCCAGGAGCAGTCCTTATTTCATGCGCTTCCTTATTTTCTTCCATACCAATACACCCCCAAAGTACCCTATAGAATACTTTGATATGTTAAAACCGCTATCTTAAATAAAAAATCCCAACCGCTAGCCGAGCTGCGGGGTATTTTTTAAGCCTCAAACTGGGTTATTAAGCCGCAGCAAGCTACGGGGTATGAACCCAAGTCTTGAGCAATCAAGGCCTTAGCCAAGCAAGCGATTTCTGAGCATGCTCAAAAACCTTATAGCCTGCTTATATATTAATGTTAAGTTTTTGACATGTCAGAAATCGCCTTTTGCACTTTGAACGATCTGGTGCCAACACCAATCGAGCGATTTCTGAGCATGATTTGTTTGGAATGTTTTTGACATTTTTAAATTTAACTGCTTGCGCAGCTATCGGCAAAGTTTTTTAGCTCTGCTTTAGTCATCTCACCAGTCTTCTCCTGACCGTTTGCCGGACAGATAAACTGAGGAACATAACCCCCAATAATATCTGAAAAGCACTGGTCTATTATATCCCTTGCCTCTGGATCAGAACCTTCTGCCCAATAAAATTTATAGCCTTCCTTTTCCAACTCTTTTATTATGGATTTCATATTCTGGCAATGAGGACAGCTGTTTGAATAGACGAACAAAACAGTACCTGGGCTTTCTCCAAAACAATCTGAGTAATCCTTGCCGGAGTTATCTGTGCCTGCTGTCGGAAGCAACGGCGCTTCTTTGGGAATCAGGTCATTGATATTTACTATAAAGGCAGCAAGTGCAGCGATGATGAGGATAGAAAGGGCTATCTTTATGTTACTGGACATCACTTTCATCTAGCTAGGTTTCTCTATACCTATTTATAAACATTGTGAATGACTCCTGGGGAACGGTTAAAAAGGATAATCCCTCTTTTTGGCCAGGGGTAAAAGATATCAGGCATCAAATAAAAATCCCAACCGCCCCAAGGAGGGAGGGTATTTTTAATGTTGTAAATACCCTCAACGTGGCGAGCCATAACAATAACCCAGTCACCGCAAGTAAGTGGGGTAATTTCCAACAAATCACAATATTTATAAAAGTAGTTTTTTACACCTAAGGATAATGATGAAGAAACTCATATTATTTGTGCTGGCATCACTTCTGCTCGTAAGCTTTGCCAGCGCTGAGAACAATGTCACTATCTATTTCTTTTATGGTGATGGCTGCCCTCATTGCGCAAAGGCAGAGCCCTTCCTTGACAAGCTTGAAGCTAAGTATACTGAACTGACTGTAGAATCTTTTGAAACTTGGCATAATAAGACAAATGCTGACCTCTTTGTCGATATGAGCGCTGCCTGCGGCTCAAAGGTAGTGGGAGTGCCAACTGTCTTTATCGGCCATAAACCAATAGTCGGATTTACAACCGAGGAAGAGACAGGAAAGGAGATAGAGGGGGAAGTCGTCAAATGCATCAGAGAAGGCTGTGTCGACCTGATGGAGAGGATAGGACAGAACGAGACCTCATGCCCTGCTGAAAAACCAGATAGTATCATCACCCTGCCTGTGTTTGGAGAGTTGGACGTCACGAAAATATCCCTGCCGGCATTAACTATCATAATCGGACTGCTGGATGGATTCAATCCCTGTGCTATGTGGGTACTGTTATTCTTGCTTGCTCTGCTTGTCTATACCAAATCAAGGAAAAGGATGATAATAATCGGCGGAACATTCATACTTGTATCGGGCATAGTATATTATATATTCATGGCAGCCTGGCTTAATTTTTTCCTGCTTATCGGATATTTGCCATTTCTTAGAGCTATCGTGGGCGGCGCTGCTGTCATCTTTGGGCTCATCAACATAAAAGACATGTTCTGGTTCAAAAAGGGGGTATCGCTTTCTATCTCTGATGCTGCAAAGCCAAAATTGTTTGAAAGGATGAGAAAGATTGTGCATGAGTCTGCACTGCCCATTGCTTTGTTGAGCGTGACCATCCTTGCATTCACAGTAAATACCATAGAACTGCTATGTACAGCAGGATTTCCTGCAATCTATACCAAGATACTTACGATGAACGACCTTTCGACATTCGCTTACTATGGTTATCTTTTCCTTTACATCCTGATGTATATGCTCGATGACTTTTTGGTGTTTATCATCGCTGTAGTGACCTTGAGCTCAAAAAAACTTACTGAGCAGCAGGGGAAGTGGATGAAGTTTATCGCTGGAGTGATGATGCTTGGGCTCGGACTATTATTGATATTTAAGCCAGAGCTATTGATGTTTAGGTGATGCTTGATGAATGAATGGATAAAAAAGAGGGTAGAGATCTTTAAGAGTTTGGATAAGGCTGTGCTATTACAAACGCTAGTTATAGATATGCTATTTCTGGCAGTGGTACTATTTATTGGAAAATATATAGGCTCGCTTATCCCGGCTGACCCTGTGAAATTGATGGAGATGTTTGGAACGCAAGGAAAACTTCTACTCTTTGCAGTGGGGTATCCTGTTGTCTATTATGTGTTTGCAATATTTTTGTATTCTATTGCCAAACTCCATATCCTTAAGATGATAACGCCTCATAGAAAAATAGGTATGAGTGAACTGCCTAAGTTCTTTTTACTGAACATATTGGTATTTGGAGGTATATTTCTTATAGGGCTCATTGTCATGATGGTTCTTGCAGTTGCATTCAAGCAAGACTTCCTTAAATATATCATCCTTGTGCTGGGGGTGCCTTATCTTATCCTTGCGTATACAATCTTTAACCTAAGCCACAGCCATTTTGCAAAGGGGGATAGGCAAGGACTGATTAGAATAAGCTTAAAGGATCCTTTTCTACACCTGGGGTACTTACCTTATGACTTATTATTCTTTGCTGGATTTTTTATTGTTTTTAATGTCATCAACGTTATACTTAGATACACAATCTTTCTCAACCAAGGGATGCTATCTTCATTTGGGCCTGTCTATATCAAAATCTATAATGCTCTCTTTTTGATAGTCATCTATGCTGTAGTAGCCTTTAACAGGATATTTTTTGTCAAAAATGTTTTACAACAACATAAACCCGACCTTTCTTAAGCTTGGGCCCTTTGAAATAAGGTATTATGGCATCATCTTTGTAATTGGGTTTATCATCGCTTTCTTTTTGATAAGATACCTTGCAAAGAAAAGAGAGCTAAACCTTTCCAAGGATGATGTTTGGGACCTGCTTTTTTATATCGCCCTTGGAGCTGTCATCGGAGCAAGGCTTTTTGAGGTTATCGTCTATAATTTTCCTTATTATCTAGCAAATCCTTTTGAGATAATCGCTGTGTGGCATGGGGGGCTTAGCTTTCATGGCGGACTAATCGGTGCTTTGAGCGCTGGATGGCTCTTTTGCAGAAAGAAAAAAATAGGTTTTTATGAGCTTGCTGATATTGTTGTCGTACCTCTTGCGTTTGGGCTTTTTTTGGGCAGGATAGCCAATTATATCAATGGGGAGCTTGTCGGAAGGGCCACTTCGGTGCCTTGGTG
>DASRUK010000096.1:0-12632 GCA_035655475.1 Candidatus Nanoarchaeia archaeon | reverse complement strand
AAGATTAGAATTTACCGATTCCTAGTTTCCGCACACGACGATAGCACCGCCAGCGATAAATATTTAAACTTCTTTTTTTAAATGATGTTTTATGGACAGAAAAAGGCTTGCTATCATCCTGATTGTAGCTGCAGCGGCTGTGTTGACGATAAGTATTATCGTGTTTGTTGGCACTGAAGATACATACCAGAAGGTCGATTACACTGCCAAGACTGCTATTGTTGACTCGTTTAAGACTATAGAGGATGCAAACGTGTTTGAAAAGGCAAAAATCAATCCCTTCGAGGAAAGATGAAAAAAGGATCACTCGTATTGCTTGTCATTTTGATGTCACTCAGCGTGGCTGCCTTTCCCATAAAAGAGCTTGGGAACTGCGACTCGGAAAAGGACTGCAGGAATTATTGCGATGAGGCAAAAAATTTATTGAGATGCATTGCTTATGCTGAAGAGTATGGGCTTATGAACAAAGAGGAGGCAGAACTCGCAAAAGAGATGGCAGGGCTTATCAAAGAAGGCAAAACACCTGGCGGATGCAGTTCTGAGAAAGCATGCGAAGACTATTGCAATATTGAGGAAAATCTTATTGAGTGTGTGGATTTTGCAGTGAGGATTGGGGAGATATCCTCAGATGAGGCTGAACTTGTCAAACAGACGAATGGCAAGGGTCCTGGAGACTGCAGGAGCAGGGAAGAGTGCGACAAATATTGCGAAGAGAATATGGATAAATGCATCGATTATGCTGTCGAAAACAACCTATTGGATGAGAGGGAAGCAGAGCTTGCCAAGAAGACAGGCGGCAAAGGCCCTGGCGGATGTGTTGACGGCGAGTGCGACGAGTATTGCAACAAAAAAGAGAATCGACAGATATGCCTTGATTTTTCTGTGAAATACGGACTCATGACAGAGGGTGAGGCAAATATCCTTAGCCACTGCTGGGATAAAAAGGAATGTGATGAATTCTGCAAGAAAAGCGACGAGCAGTTTGATGCTTGTATAGATTGGCTTGAAAAGCAAGGCGGGATACAGGAAAAAGAGCTTCGCTCGATGAAGATAATGTATTATGACAGCCCTGGCGGATGCAAAGGAAGAGAAGAGTGCATCGAAAGCTTCTGCAGCGATGATAATGAAGAGCACTTGTTTGAATGCGAACAGTACTCGGTAAAGCTAGGCTTGATAACAGAGAAGCAATACGAAAAGTGGAAAGAAGATTATTATGAGAAGAAGGAAGAGAGCGAGAAGAAAGATATCGATGAACTGAAAGGCAGGGAAGGTAGTGATAAAGAGGTCGAATTAGAGGAAGACGACGATGATTTAGTGGAAGATGATGCATCAGATGAAGAGAAAAGCTCAGACGACGGCGAGGGAAAAACAGAGGAGGCAGAGGTAGATGAAGACGACAGCGATGAAGAAAGTGACGAGGCTAATGATGAATCAGTTTCAACAGGAGCAGTTGTCGTTGACTATAAGTCAAAAGGGTATGCCTGGAGATTTTTAGAGTGGATACAGGATACTTTCCTTAGCTAGGCATTATAATTTTAAACCGAATGATTTATAAATAATTTAAATGCCAGGCATTTAAAAATTTATAAACCCAAAGGTTTATAAATAAGTTCATTATCCAAGCATTTGGTTATTTCATATAACCATTCTAATGCCGCAAGGCATGAAACAAAATGACAATATACGATGTAAACGCAACGGAACTCATAGAAGAGCTTGCTAAAGAGCTAAAGAAAGTGGATGAGATAAAAGCTCCTGAATGGGCAATCTATGTGAAAACCGGAGCAAACAAAGAAAGGCCTCCTGTCAGGGATGATTGGTGGCAGGTTCGTGCTGCATCTGTCCTTAGAAAGGTCAGATTGATGGGGCCTATAGGTGTTTCTAAATTACGATATTATTACGGCGGTAAGAAAAACAGAGGGTATAAACCAGAGAGATATATGAAGGGCTCAGGAAATATCCTAAGAAAGATACTGCAGCAGCTTGAGAAAGCTGAGCTTATCAAGCAGGGAAAGAAAGGTGTGCATAAAGGAAGAATAGCAACGCCTAAAGGCATCAAACTCATGGATAGTGCTGCTAAGTCATTGATGAAGCCTGTAAAGAAAGAGGAGCAAAAGGCACCTGCAGCTGCTGAATAAAATGGATGAGTTGGAAGAACTCAGAAAAAGAAGATTAGCACAGCTTCGAAGGCAACAGGAAGAGGCCTGGAGAAAACAGGCAGACGAGACAGAGCAAGTCCAGCAGCAGATAGAACAGCTGGAAATTGCGGTCAGGCAGTTTTTGACCAAGGAGGCACTGCAAAGGTATGGAAACCTTAAAGCAGCGCATCAGGAAAAGGCTGTGCAACTGCTTGTGGTCTTGGGACAAGCTATCCAGCAAGGCCACATAAAAGAGAAGATAACTGATGATCAATTAAAGCAGCTCCTCATCAAGATGGAGCCTGAAAGGAAAGAATTCAAGATAAAAAGGATATAAAAATGTCAAGGTTCAAACACCCTTCAAAAAAGAAAAGGTTAAGCAAGCTTAACAGGCAGACTAGGTGGGCTCCTTTTTGGACTGTGCCAAAGAAATACGGCAAAGGAAGAAGGGTTCATCCAGGAAGGCATACCTATGTCAAGAGAAACTGGAGAAGGACAAAGACTAAAGCATAAAAATGGCAGATAAAAAAGCAAGCAAAATAATCCTTGAACGCGTTTATAATGTTCCACTTAGAAGGAAATATCTCAGGGCTCCAAACTGGAAGAGAACAAAAAGGGCAGTTACCGCTCTTCAGGAATTCGTTTGGCAGCATATGAAGCCTACAGAGTTAAAAATAGGTAAATATGCAAATCTTGAGCTTTGGAAGCATGGGATAAAGAATCCTCCTCATCATATTAAAGTAAACTGCAGGAAGAATGAAGAAGGCATCGTCTATGTCGAGCTTGTAGGAGCGCCTGTTGAGAAAGTTAAGAGGAAGACTGCAAAGAAGGCTCAGGAAGTTAAACATGAAGCAATTGAAGTTAAAACAGAGCCGGAAGCATTAGAGGCTAAATCAGGACTTGCTGAACAGAAGTCAGAAGAGGTAAAGCAGAAGAAAGCAAGAAGAAAAAAGCAAGCAGAAGAAGCTGAGTTTGAGATTGATGTCAAGGAAGCTTTGGGCGGCGAAGAGAAGAAGGAGGAAGCTCCTAAAGTTGAAGAAGCCAAGCCAAAACCAGCAAAGCAACCAAAAGAAGCTAAAGCAAAAGAATAAGTTTTTAATATATCCCTATTTCTGATAATCCATGGATCTTCCATTTCAAACGATAAAAAGAGAGCTTCTCGTCAGAAGAGAGTCTGTCGGAAACTTTGGCAACTCACCTTCTGAAAGGACTGCTAGAGATATAATCAACTATGGCATCGTCAATATCGACAAGCCAAAAGGCCCCACTTCTCATCAGGTCAGTGATTTTGTCAAAAAAATACTTAATATAGGTAAAGCTGGGCATTCAGGAACTTTGGATCCTGGTGTTACAGGAGTATTGCCAGTTGCACTAGGAAGAGCGACCAGAATTGTGCAGGCCCTTCTTCCTGCAGGAAAAGAGTATATCGCCCTGGGTTATATCCATAAACCGGTCAGTGAGCAAAGGATAAGGCAGGCATTTGCTGAACTTACCGGAAAGATAACACAGAAACCGCCAGTCAAAAGCGCAGTAAGAAGGGTTGAAAGGACAAGAGAGATCTACTACGTGGATATACTGGAGATTGACGGACAGGACGTCCTGTTCAGGATTGGATGCCAGGCAGGAACGTATATCAGGAAGTATATACATGACTTGGGTTTGAGACTTGGTTGCGGGGCACATATGGAAGAGCTGAGAAGAACAAAGGTAGCTTCATTTGACGAATCCACACTGGCTACCTTGCAGGACCTTACTGATGCTTATCACTTTTTTCGGCAGGGGAATGATAAATTCATAAAAAAAATAGTGCAGCCAGTAGAGAACGCAGTCAACCATCTGCCGAAAGTTTATATCTTAGACTCAACGATAGAGCCGTTGTCGCATGGAAGAGACCTTGCTGTTCCCGGAATAAGCATGGTCGAGTCAGGGATAAGGCAGCAAGAACTTGTCGCGATTATGACCTTAAAGGGAGAATTGGTGGCCATGGGGCCTTCTGCACTTACTTCTGAAGAGATGGTCAGAAACGAAAAAGGGATTGCAGTAAAGACAGATAAAGTTTTTATGCATGAATAAGTTTACTCAGACCCATTAATTATCTCGTGCTGGATCCTTTTTGCTTCGTTAAAGCATGAGAGGAAAATCTCTTCGGTGAAGCTCTCGTCAAGACCCTGCTCTTTGGCTACCTTTTTTAGCTTCTTCATTATCTCCACTTCTCTTCTTTCGTCAAAGATGGTTATGTCGTTTTTCTTCTTTATCTCAGCGACCTCTGGCATGAGGCTCATCCTTTCTGCGAGAGCTGTGATGATGACTGTGTCTATCCTGTCGATGTGCCGTCTAATCTGTTTTAATTTATCTTCGTCATTCATAATTAGCGCAGAGATTGAGGTGATTTATAAAGTTTATTGTTGACAAAAAGTTTTTGATGGCCAATGATATTTAAATCATTATTTTTTGTTTTATGCGTAGGGGAAATAGACGCCAAATTGCTCTAGAAATTTGCCACTATGTTTCCCCTGCACAATCCCAGTTATCTAATGAATGAAATAATCAATCCACCGTAAACAGCTTACTATCATGCACATCAAATATCCCTATCCTTGCACACGCATCAAGCCATCCGTGTGCATAGTTTAAGGCTGCAAAGGCATTCACGTAATCATCCTTTGAATAGAAATGCTCTGCATCAGAGAAATAACGCTTTATCATATCAAGGCAATCCGCCCTTTCAGAAATAAAAGAAGTTCGGTTAGCGGACTCTTCTGCCTTCTTTATCGCTAACCTTGCCACTGAAAAATACTTCTCAAGCTTTTGCTTTGCGAGCGTTTTCATTATCAAAGTTTTCGGTCGAAGGATATGGCCGCTTGACCGTGATAGGGATCAGCCCTTTCTCAAACTCCTTCTTTGCAATCTCTATAGGGTTATAGTTCAGTTCCTTAAGGTCGTTATCGTCCAACTTGATAAGGAAAGGAGCACCCATCGAGATCTGGAGCGACCTTGCGCCCAAAATCCTTGCTTTCTCATATTTTGTGTACTGCATTTAACACACCCCTGAGTTCCTTTGCTTTCTCTATGCCTATGTCTATCATCTTTGTCACATCATCGACAGACAAAGGGGCTTCTCCACCTTTCTGGAGTGCGCAAATCGTTCCATCTTCAATAGAAGCCACAGTAAGCCTTGCATCTGTCACTTTCTCCTCTTCAGTTGTCGGATCGACAAGATATCTCTCTCCAATCTTGCATATTGTAACTGACAAAGGCACGTTTCTTAACTTTAGCTTTTTGTCAGTCTTCTTTGAGTAGTCTATTTTTTCTCCGTCAAATGATGGGAAAACTGCATTTTTCAATGCCGCATAGGCGGCAAGGGCAGATGCATCAAAAAGATTGCCATCATCATTAAGAGTGACAATGTCGATAAGTATCAGCCATACCTTTTCTCCTTCCTTTATGCATAGCTCCTTAAAATCGACAGTCTTGCTTTCCCTTATGCCCCTATCCACTATCCTCGCAAGCTCGACAGCCTGTATTCCTGGCGGTCCTGCTTCAAATTCTGGATTAGACATGGGTAAAAGCTCTGCTCCGCAGATTATCGTCCCCTCGTCAGGCCTGTCAGGGTAGGGAGTTCCGACTTCCATCTTTATTCCTACAATCACTTCAGTCTCGCCCATAGTGACCTTTGCTGAACCCTCAGCTGTGCCAACAAATCCTGGCTCTATGCTGATAGGCTGCCTGTAATCGGTGGACTTTCTTCCGTCCAGCCTTTTATCCTGTGTTAAAAGCATCACGACATGCCTCTTAAGCTCTTCATTCATCGCTATCACCTGTAGACTTATATTTCTCCTTCAATGCGTTCTTCTGAACGTCATAGATCTTCCTGCAAGCGTCTTTTCCCATGCTTATCGCTTTTTCCAGCTGTTCTTTTGAAACAAGGCCATCCATCTGAAGAAGGACCAGCTTATCTGACTTTGGCAGGAAAGCGACAGGGATGTCTGCAACAGGGCCGTCTTCATACGACTCCTCTGAATAATCCAGGTCGACAACTATCTTATCATCTACCCTTCCTACAGATACTGCGCAGACAAGGTCTTTCATCAGAAGGCCTGCATCTGCAAGTGCCATAGAAGCGGCGTTTATGCCTGCTGTCCTTGAGCCAGCTTCTGTCTCAGGAAGCTCGATAAACACGTCGACTACTGAATTTGGATATTCGTCCAAGTCCAGGATAGGCAGAAGCGCTTTTTCTGTTACCATTGAAATTTCCTTTGATCTTCTTGAGCCTCCTGGCCTTACCCTTTCTCCCCTTGAGGAAAAAGGCATCATGTTGTAGTTGCACCTTAAGATCCCCTTTGAAGGATCCTGGAGGAACCTTGGAAACAGGTTTCTTGGGCCGTAAACTGCTGCATATGCCCATGTGTTTCCAAACTTGAAATATGCTGAGCCGTCAGCTCTTTTTATGACGCCGACTTTTGCCTCCATCGGTCTTGTGTCTTCGAATTTTCTGTTGTTTGGTCTCTTCTTATAGCTCATTATTATCACCTTGATCGTCTTCGCTTTGAGTATATTGGTTATCTTGTGCCTCACCTTGCTGAGCGTTTTCGTGCTGGATGTGAGGGGGAGCCTGCTCTTTTACCAGCTTTACTCCTGTCTCTTTTTCCAGGTATCTCTGAATACTGTCAGTCAATCCTGAGAGGTGGCTTTCTTTCTCTATCTTTCTTATCGCCTTTTCAACGATAAGCTCTTTATCTGGATCACCTTCTATCCACACTAGGCCGTTTTGACCTACAGTTATCCTGCAGCCAGTGGCTTGCTTTATCATACCTACCATAGAGCCCATCTTGCCGATTATCCTTGGCACCTTGTTGGGATTTACCTCGATTATCCTTCCGCCCTTGAGCTTATAAAGCCCCGGGGCTTTCATCGTTATGTCTATAAGCTTCTGGCTTGTGACATTGATGACCTTTGCCACGATATAATCGCCTACCTTGTAGAATTGCGTAAGGTCTGCGCCTTTTTGGATAAAGCTTGAGCTTCCATCCTTTAGGCCAAGCATAGCGCTATATGCAGAGTTTGTATCAACCCTCCATCCGCTGAAGCTTATGTCTATGACCTTGCATATTATCGTATCGTTCCTTTTTGGGACGTATTTTCCCGAAAGAGGGATAAGCTTTATCGCTCTTCCGTCTATATATGTAAGGCCAAGCCTTCCTGATATTATCTCATTTCCTTCTCTGTATGTTCCTGGCCCTGGAAGATAGTCCATGCCTTCTGCAAGGATCTCTCCTGGGACGACAACATCTTTTTCCTTTACTAGTAAATTACTCATTGTTTTCACCTTATATTTAGTATCTTTGTCTCAACTTCACCATGGCATAAAGCATTAAGCTTGCTATGGAACTCTTCTTCAAGGCCGCCTGGAATCTCGACAATGACGACGAGGCTGCCATCACTCTGCCAGTCCTCTCTTAATGTCTTTCCAAACGAATGAAGAATCGAATATGACTTTGCTGCGTAATTTGGCGGTATCTTTGCTGATATCTCCTTTGTCTCAAACTTTATGGGCAAGATCGGCCTTATCGCCTTTAATGCCTCTTCCACTTGCTTAGTTACTTCCTTAAACTCATCGATATGAAACTTGGCCTCTTCCAAAGCAGCCTCTATCCTCTGAGGAGGATGAGGTAAGTGCGTCTTTGGGTCGACTGCATTTCTGTGGATCATATATATTATCTGCTTCTTTTTTTGGTCTCTTAAGCCCTGCTTGTATTCCTGGGTTAGAGGGATATCTCCTTTTTGGATGATGAGTTTTGCTGCCTCCAATGGGTCGTCTGTGCCAAATACTGCCTTTAGTGCATTTGGAGAAGCCTCAAGGCCTTTTCTGGAATCAGTGAATACCTTTTGCACAGCAAGAACATCCCTTATATCCATGTCAGTGCCATGCTTTATAGCTAAAGCTTTTGTGCTATCTGCCAGTATCTCAAAGCTCTGGCCATGCGTCTTTAGCTTAATCGTATTTGCACTGTCTACTGATACCATTTTATTTTTTCTTTAATGATTTTTTTCCCAAGTTTCTTTCTATAGCATCCTTCGTGAACTTTTTGAATTTCCTTTCATCTTTCCTGATGTATGCTGCATCTATCCTGTCGATAGAGAAGTTTTCGCCAAGGACTTTTTTTAATGCATCCAGGCATAGCCTAAAACCATCTTCTATTGTGATGTCTGGCTTGTATTCTTTCTGGAGGATCTCTTCTACCTCGACTTCGCCTTCTCCTATAACACTTGCTCTATATTCAAAGAAGATGCCGGTTGGGTCTGTCTCGAACAAGGTTGGCTTGTTGCCGTCTATCCCGGCTATCAAGATGGATACACCAAATGGCCTAAGGCCGCCGCTTTGGGTGCATATCTGCTTTAGATTTGCGATGTCTTTAACTATTGTAACAACGTCAACTGGGGTGTCATATGTAACTCTATGCTGCTGAGCCCTAAGTTGAGCCCTTTCTATCAGGACCCTTGCATCTGAAAGAATACCTGATGCTGTTGCCCCGATATGGTCGTCTATCTGCCATATTTTTTCCACGCTCTCTGGGACCACCAATGTGTCGACTATCCTTTTGTCTGTAACGAATAAAACTCCATCAGAGCATACCATGCCTATTGCAGTGCTGCCCTGCCTTACTGTTTTCTTTGCATACTCGACCTGAAGGAGTCTTCCGTCAGGAGAAAACATCGTTATCGCTCTGTCGTATCCCATCAATTGATGTGGCATCGGTTCTACCATTTTTTTCACCTTTTTTTAGCTGGCAACCTTTAAGTATTTGTTTTCAGCTTTTTTTAGAATCCCGCTCATACCCACTGTTTTTATACCTTCCTTATTCAGGGCGTCAACAACTAATTTGCTATATCTGTTGTTCACTCTAAATATCCCCCTGTGCTTGGTGTATTTATCTTTTATAAACTTTATGCCTGCGTCAGGGTAATTGCTTCCAAGAACGGTTGTGAGGGATTTTTTTATAGTATTATTTATAGCACAGTCGTCTTTGACTTCAAATGCAATGTACCTTTTTTTCGGTCTATCGCTAGGTTTTATCTTCATCTTTCACAATATGTGAGAAAAAAATACTTTCTCCGCTATTCTCTCACTTCAAAGCATAGAAGAATGAATTTGTTTATAAATTAATCGGTTTTAGTGTCTGCAAACTTTTACTACCTACTTTACGTAATAAAACATTGGTATCGTACTACATAAATCTTTATATAGAATTCTAGAAAAACGCTTAGTATTACAATAAGGGGTAGTAACTATGAGTCGACTTTCAGCACTTAAGGAAGTTTTAATGCGGGGGCAAATCCCTCATGGCACAGTTGTTAGGAAAAATGGACAGCCGAGAGTGCCTGTTATTGATGATGCAGTTAGACGTATTACAGAAGAATTAGGTAATTATCAACCAACTTCTTATGCAAGATCAATGGGTAATAGAAAAGCAAGACTTAATCCTGAACAGTATGAAGAAGTTGCAAGCCAATATGCTGATCTAGTAGCGGCATTGCAAGATGCAATGGCTATTCTCAAAGCCCTACATAGAGGAAGAATTGAATATAGTGGTAAAACTACACAGTTACCCTACAGCGTATGGCCGAAGCATCAGAAAGCCGTACCCCATAGTGCCAAAATTGTTGATTTGCGAAGCATGATAGGCGAAAGGATTGATCCATATACAAGACTATATCACAGATGGCAAAGTGCAAATAAAGCGGCAAAAGAAGAGATTGCAGATGATATCTCGCTGTTAAGACAATCGATTGCCAAAGCTCAGCAAAGTTATGATGGTTTATCAACAGTCTATGCCGCTTTAGAGAGAGGTATGACAGCCCCTAGTGATGGATGGTATCATTCCGCAGCTGGAATGCTGGGTTGCGATAAAGACCTTGCCGTAATATTAACTGTTTTACCAAAGAGAGAGGCCGCTGTAGCACAATCTGTCAGAAACATCGGACCTCAGAGTGAAGAAATAAGGGCTAAATTGGCAACACATCTTCAAAATTTGTCAAATCCCGATGAGTATGTTCTTACCTTGGACGATATTGGAGCTGAGTTGGGGAAGGGATTCCAAGGACAACTGGAAGGAGCTTTACGGGATCTTAGCGGCTGGTACCAGAAACCTGCCGGAAAAGCAACGACGCTTTGGGACAATGGTGTAACCGTAGGTAATAATGGAAACAGAGCATTGGTTGCAGCATTACAGACTTCGTTAAATGTTGAAGCGCTATTAAACGGGGCTGCTAATTATGAATCAGCGTTGAACCGCATGGTTCTTGATATTGGGGCAGGTAATTTTACGGGAAGGTATAGCTTATCATTTGATCCTCAACAAGCTTCTGAGTCTATAGCTACAGCGTTTGCAACCATCGATGGCTCTCAAAAATTGAGGAAATATTATGAAGGGAAGGTACCGCAGGTAGGTGGTCTTTCCAGACGCCTGGGCAGTGCATATATAGATGGATGCGAGGTTTTAAGGCAACAAAGCTCAGGATACTTGCAGATGGAAAGAGTAGAAAGATTTACTTTAACCTCCACAAAAACAGGCGTCATCGCACTTATTGACCAAATCAATGCCGCAAGGAGGTTCTCGTACGGTGGAATAAAACCTGAGCAAGTAGTTGATGAAGATACATATGGAAGATTAAGGGAGTTTGCGACTGTACTTACAGAAGCCGAGCAGAAGCTTAGTCCAAGTAGGAGAGAAACATATAGGTCTATGTCAAAGCAAGAGTCTGAATTCCAGAACGCTATGAGTCATACACAGGATGAGGGGCAAACATATGGATGGGCAGATAATCCCTTATTTAGAACAGCAGTTGTAGGATGTAGACAGCTAGCTGATATTTTACCTCCTCAATCAGATGCATCCCAAACTACTGGGATGGACCGTAGGGTAGCGCATCTTTTCGGTAGTGGCGCAGGTAGTGGAGGAAGCATTGGTGACTTGTTGGCAAAGCTGCAAAGATGGGAGACAAGTATCCGTGAATATAAGACAACCTACGGGTTATAATCCTTTTTGGGTTACTTTTTTCAATTTTTATAAGCTTCAGTTAACTTTAAATCTTTTCTCCATTAACTTATTTACATGGACCTCCCGCATAGCCCAGGCTGCTATCTTCACAAGGACAGAACAGGAAAGATAATCTATGTCGGCAAGGCAAAGGATCTTTTCAAAAGGGTCTCGTCTTATTTTAACAGAAACGACCTTGATGCAAAGATCGCTGTGTTAGTCGCTGAAATTGCAGATACTGACTTCATCGTAACTGACAATGAGATTGAGGCCCTTGTCCTTGAAAACAACCTTATAAAAAAACACCAGCCTAAATATAATATCAACCTCAAGGATGCAAAAAGATACGCTTACATCGAGATAACAAAGGAAGAGTTTCCAAGACTCCTAGTTTGCAGGCAGAGAATGAAGGACGGCAGTTACTTCGGGCCGTTTACTTCTGCTGCAACAAGGGATATAGTATTATCCACGCTCCTTAAAACCCTTAAGTTCAAGAGATGCAAGAAGATGCCAAAGAAGGCATGCCTTAGAAGCCACATCGATCTATGCGACGCTCCTTGTGCAGGAAATATCAGTGCAACTGACTATAAACGGAAAGTAGATGCTGCAGAGATGGTGCTTTCTGGAAAGACCGATGAGCTGCTCGACAAGCTCAAAGAAGAGCTGTTAATTGCATCAAAAGACGAGAGATATGAAGATGCATTAAGGCTAAGGGATGAGATAAGCTCTTTTGAGTGGCTGAGTGAAAAACAGAAGGTTGAGCGGCAAAAGAAGTATAATGAAGACATCCTCAATTACCTGGTATCCGGCGGCAAGGTTTACCTTATGCTTTTTAATATCAATAAAGGATGCCTCGAGAACAAGCAGGAATTTGTTTTTGACTACAGGGATAATTTCTTTGATGAGTTTATCCTGCAATACTACTCTGAAAATGAGATGCCCAAAGAGATCATAATCCCTGCAGCGATAGATGAGTCGCTCGTTAGATTGCTGCAGAGGAATAAAGTCAAGGCGGTAATCCCCCAAAAAGGCGAGAAAAGACAGCTGCTTGAGCTGGTCTTGACCAATATCAAAGCAACATTTTTTTCGTCGCAGGAGAAATTGGTCGAGCTGCAGGAGAAATTAAAGCTGCCTGCCTTGCCAAATGTTATAGAATGCTTCGATATCTCACACTTATCCGGGACGTCAACTGTCGGCTCGATGGTTCAATTCAGGGAGGGGCGGCCTGATAAAAATAATTATAGGCGGTTTAAGATTAAGACAGTTGAGGGTGTTGATGATTTTGAGTGCATAGCTGAAGTTGTGAGAAGGAGGTATTCAAGGCTTGCCCTTGAGAATAAACCCCTGCCTGACCTGATAATGATAGACGGCGGCAAAGGACAACTGTCTTCTGCTTTGGCTGAGATGGGAAAATTGGGATTGAATGTTCCTATGATCGCGCTTGCAAAAAAAGAAG
>DASRUK010000095.1:0-2241 GCA_035655475.1 Candidatus Nanoarchaeia archaeon | reverse complement strand
AAAATATTGATATTGACCGTCAACTTTTTCTATTAGTGCTAAACTACCGATGCTTAGGGTTACGTTTTGTTTTATGGTTTTCACAAAAATATAAAACAAACGTGACCCTATTAAATTTATTCAAATGGCGAGATTAGGTTTTAACTCTGAGTTATTTTTCTCCAAGCAGGCTACCTATTCTTGCCTACGGTGCAGTCGGTGGCCTTATGGGACTTGCTATTGGTGGAGCTATATATGGATTATATCGCCTTTGTTCAGGGAAGAAAAAGGAAGCGCCAAAGGAGGGAGCAAAACCTACTGCAGAGGTAGGTCAGAAAGAAGCGCCAGGATAATCATTCTTTAACTTGCTTTTTAATCTTACTCACAAACTTCTTTATCGTCTTCTTAGTATTGTCAATAGACTCTTTTATAGCAACCGACTTGTAACCTTTTGCCTTGTCTCCCTGGCCTTTACCACCCCAGCGGTCAAGATAGACCTGGTGCTCAAGCTCCATCCTTGAAGGCATCTCAGGCTTTTCATCAGCATAGCCTAACACTATTATCGCCTGCGGTTCAGGGCCATCTGGTGCGTTTAAGATGTGCTTTACCTTTTCTTCATCAAATGCGCCTACCCAACATGAGGCAAGACCAAGCGACGAGGCAGTAAGAAGCATGTTTTCAATTGCCGCCGCGCAGTTTTGAACAGTGTAAAGGCGGTCTCCCCTTGCGCCATAGAATCGCTCTGCCTTGTCAGGCTCTGCCATAATGACTATATGGACAGGAGCATCGAGCATCCAATCCTGATCGAATGCTGCGCTTGCAAGCTTTTGCCTTGCATCATCTTTTCTGATGACAACGAGCTTGTAGTTCTTGATATTACCTGCTGAAGGGGCAAACCTTGCCGAGTCGACTATCCGTGTTATCTTTTCCCAATCCAACGGGCGGTCCTTGAATTTTCTTATCGACCTCCTCTCCCTTATGCATGTATCTACATCCATAACAAAGCTTTTATACGAGCTAATATTTAATCTTTTTGATGGAATATCAGAGACTTGTCGAATTGTATGAATGCCTTTCAAAGACGACAAAAAGGCTGGCTAAGACCCATCTTCTGTCAGTTTTCCTTTCAGAAACAACCAAGGAAGACATCCCCCGGTTAGTATTACTCTTACAGGGAAAAGTCTTTCCTGACTGGGACGAGCGAGAGACAGGGGTTGCTTCAAGGCTAGTTATGAAAGCCATGAGCACTGCTACTGGAATTTCTGCTGAACAGATAGAGCAGGAATGGAAGACTATAGGGGATCTTGGTGAAGTTGCCTTAAAGGTATGCTCTGGCAAGAGGCAGTCAACCTTGTTTTCTTCTGAGCTTACTATCAAAAAGGTTTTTGATAATCTTCGCAAACTAGCTACTCTTGAAGGGGCTGGCACTGTCAATAACAAGATGCAGCTTATCGCTGAGCTTCTAACATCAGCAAAGCCACTTGAGGCAAAGTATATTGTAAGAACGGTACTTAAGGATCTTAGAGTAGGAGTAGGGGAAGGAAGCCTTCGAGATGCTATAGTCTGGGCATTTTTTGGTGATAAAGTGGGCCTGAAGTATCTTGATGAGAACAAGATCGATATTTCAAGCAGAGAGGAGTACAACAAGTACGCTGATGCTGTACAGAATGCGTTTAACCTGACGAATGATTTTGCATCTGTTGCTGCTTCGGCAAAAGAAGGGCTTAATTCATTGCTTGAGATGGATATTGTTGTGTTTAGGCCTCTTAAGGTGATGCTTGCTTTGAAGGTTGATGGTGTTACTGAGGGTTTTTCCAGGTGCGGCAATCCACTTGATGCTGAGTATAAGCTGGACGGGTTTAGGATCCAGGCGCATAAGAAGGATGGCAAGGTAAGGCTGTTTACAAGGCGGCTTGAAGATGTAACTGTGCAGTTTCCTGAGGTTGTAAAGTACATGCTTGAAAATGTCAAGGCTGAGACCTTTATCCTTGATTCTGAGGCTGCTGGTTATGATACAAAGACAAAGAAGTATCTTCCTTTCCAGAAAATTTCCCAAAGGATAAAACGGAAGTACGACATCGAAGAGCTTTCTATCAAATTTCCTGTTGAAGTCAATGTTTTTGACCTGATATATTATAATGGAAAGAATATGATAAATGAGGAGTTCATACACCGCAGAGAGATAATCGAGAAGATAGTCTCAAAAAAACCTGGAAAGATAGTTCCTGCAAAGAACTTGATCGCTTCCACTGAGGAAGAGGT
>DASRUK010000094.1:0-6448 GCA_035655475.1 Candidatus Nanoarchaeia archaeon | reverse complement strand
ATCAGAGCATTTAACGACTGCTACTTTGACCATAAGAATAGGGAAATTAAATTGTTATTTAAGGATTGTTAAATCCAACTATACCCTTATCTTGGAGAGGGGGTTTCCTAAATTAGCCAGTGAGGCGTTATAACTTCTGAGTAATGCACTGCTCTATGGCAGTTAATGCATTTCTAATAAACTTACCCCAATCAAATAGCCCTAATTTCGCTATCAATGCGTTCTTCCTCAGATAATCCATCGCTACATTGAAGTTTAATCCCCTACTTACCACTGCCAATATTATCCATCAATGTATAAAGCTCCTTGTTCATGATATTTCCAACCCTGTTTAATATCCTATAATACTCCCTTTCAGGTTGTCGCGACTTCATCACCGAAAACATATTTGGCGAGCCGCGGCTTTGTTAGAGTTATCGTACAATAATCTAAAAGAAAAAAATCAAACAAATAGCGGCAAAAACACAAGCGCCACTATACTCATCAGCTTTATCAGGATGTTTAGCGAAGGGCCTGCTGTGTCCTTAAATGGGTCTCCTACTGTGTCGCCGACAACTGCTGCTTTATGGGCTTGAGAGCCTTTTCCTCCAAACTTGCCTGATTCGACATACTTCTTTGCATTATCCCATGTTGCCCCTGCGTTTGCCATGAAGACTGCAAGCAAAAAGCCAGTCACTGTCGCTCCGACAAGAACTCCTCCAAGCGCCTGAATTCCCAGGAAGTATCCCACGATAATCGGAGTCAATACTACAATCATGCTTGGTATGACCATCTGCTTTAGAGCAGAGCCTGTGACTATCGAAATGCATTTGCTTGAATCGCATTTTGCTTTTCCCTGCATCAAGCCTTTTATCGTCTTAAACTGCCTTCTTACTTCAATCACAACTGACTCTGCTGCTCTTCCTACAGCGCTCATCACCATAGCGGAAAACAGGAATGGGATCACTGCGCCAATGAACAGGCCTACGATGACAGTCGGACTGGTAACATCAATGACCATCTTTTGGTGCGTCAGCCCGGATGCCAGTTGAGCAAAAGAAGCAAACAAAGCAAGAGCTGTAAGTGCAGCTGAGCCTATCGCAAAACCTTTTCCGATAGCGGCTGTAGTGTTTCCTACTGCATCAAGGCTTTCGCATCTTTTTCTTATATTGCCTCCAAGACCGGCCATCTCTGCGATTCCTGCTGCGTTATCTGCGACAGGACCATAGCAGTCTGTCGCAAGAGTTATCCCTAGTGTTGAAAGCATGCCAACTGCGGCAATAGCGATGCCATACAATCCTCCAAAATGGTATGATACAAGGATTGCTGCACTGATCACAAGCACAGGGATAAGTGTAGACATCATCCCGACAGAAAGGCCGGAGATAAGGTTTGTGCCTGCTCCGGTCTGGGCTGCCTCTGCGACTTTTTGGGTAGGCCTATAGTCGCCTGATGTATAATATTGAGTGACAAGGCCGATGATGACCCCTGATGAAAGCCCTGCTAACATAGCATAATAAATTCCAAGGCCGCTTGAGCCTGGGATGACAAACCTTATGGCGAAAAATGAGATGATCGCAGTTATTATGGATGCTGCCCATATGCCTTTGTCAAGCGCTCCCTGTGCTTTTCCTTTTGTAACCCTTACAAAATAGGTCCCAATTATTGAAGAAAATATCCCAATCCCGGCAAGGAGCATCGGAAGGATGACATATCCTTTCTCCACCCTTGTACTGATAAGGATTGCTGAACCTATCACCATAGCAGCAATGATCGAATCAACATAGCTTTCAAACAAGTCTGCGCCCATGCCTGCGATATCGCCCACATTGTCTCCAACATTGTCAGCGATGACTGCGGGGTTTCTTGGGTCATCCTCTGGAATTCCAACCTCAACTTTTCCTACAAGGTCAGCGCCTACGTCTGCTGCCTTGGTGTAAATACCACCGCCAACCCTTGCGAACAATGCTATCCCCGAAGCGCCAAAGCCAAAGCCATAGATAATATTGGGATCATCAAATATCAAGTAAAGTATCGTTACTCCGAGAAGGCCAAGGCCAACAACAGTAAGGCCCATGACTGCTCCTGATGAGAAAGCGACGTTCAAGCCATCATTAAGTGACTTTTTTGAGCCTTCTGCTGTTCTTGTGTTTGCTTTTGTCGCTATCCTCATGCCGACATTTCCTGCAATAGCTGAAAAGATCGCTCCGAGAACAAAGGCGATAGCGGTCTTTGGGTCAATAAAAGCATAGAGAGCTGCAAATACCAGGATGACAAAAACTGCCAGGATCATATACTCCTTGTGAAGAAAGGTCATAGCGCCTTTATGGATAGCATCTGAGATCTCTTTCATCTTCTCATTTCCAGCAGGGCTCCTTGAAACAAGAACCGACTTATAGCCTGCAAAAGCAAGAGATAGGATACTTACCACTAACATTACTTCAACTATCATTTAAACCACCTCAGCTGCTGATAGCTTGCTTCATCTATAAAAAGATTTCTACAGCCAAACGCAAACATTATATATTAGTTACCAGGAGGTTATGATAAAAGAGGTGTTTGTTATGAGTATCGCATGCAATATATGCAATGGTGATTTTGAAAAAAGCCCTGATTCTGTGGTGCTGTGCAAGTTCAAGGAAGGCATGGTGCATCTTGGATGCTGCGTTAACAACTGCAGCTGGGACAGAAAGGTTTGCAGCAATGCGTCGGCTGTATATGACAAGATAGACATCAAGTAAGGGAATACACTTCTTTTATTAATTCCAGATACATGGCGCTGCTCCATGCCTGGCAGAGGCAGCCTTCACTTTTAAGCTCTTTTGCAGAGCTAAGCTCTGAGTGGTGGCCGATAAAGCCTTTCCATAGAATCTCGCCTGTTGAGGCATCGATTATTTTTTCTATATAGGGCTTGAATCTTTCTTTATTTATCCTATACATAACCAGGGCTGCCAGATTGTTTATCCAGAACCATGAATCGCCATTATGGTAGCTTGCTGGAGCCTGTCCTGTGTGAGCATCATGGAAATCACCAGATTCTTTGTCGACTGTCGCAAGACCTCCCCAATCAAGCCAGAGCTTAGGGAGGACTTTTTCAAAGCAGGCCACCCATTCTTTCTTTGTCAGCAAATGAGGATAGACATAGGCTGCGATGAATATGTTTGGCCTTACAGTCTCATCGCCGATACCATCGATGAGATAGTTATCTTTCATGAAAGAGGCTCTAACTTTTACCCTCAGGTTGTTTTCAAGCTTTGAGTAATATCTTTTTTTTGTGATGACTGCAAGGAAACGATGCATAGAAAGCCTTAGCGCCTGCATTTCAATCCTTGCTCCACTTCTATCAAGGCTGTCCATCCAGGTCTCTTTTGAGCTGTTTGCTGCAAGACCGTCTTTTGAGAAATTGTTAAGGTTATCTATAAGTGCTATCTCAAGCTTGTCTATTATCTTTTGCTTATCACTTCCCTTCAGCACTGTAAAGAGCTTCTGCCAGCCTATGAAGTGCCAACCGAGTGCATCCATTGCAGGCAAACTACTTCCTGGAATGGTAGGGAGACTTCCGTCCTTTATAAAGCTGAGCTGCTTATCTAGGATATTTAGAGCAGTCTTTAGCCTTCCCTGGTCAATCAATGATCGTACTGATATGGATTCATCTCTTAGCCAGAACTGGAAAAACCAAGGCAAGCCAGCACATATGCTATTATCCTCTACAGTGAGGCCAGTGATACTGTTTATCGCGCAGTTATAGGCCACCAAAATCTCTTTGTTCTTTATGCTATCGATAGGGTTTAATCGCTTGCTTTGAAAAAAACAGGCTTTGCTTAAGGCATCTTCCTTGTTTTCAGCTATACTTAGGACAAGCTTATCGGCGAAGATATCTATCGCATGGTAAACATAGCGCTCATGCTGCGAACCTCTGTTTTTGTCAAAGATGTATTCTTTTTTTAACCAATCATCCACCAACCTATAATCCATCTTATGGCTGGATTTTATGGCTATGAATAAAGAGTATTCTTCGTCCGTGCCTTTATCGCCGTCCCTAAAGTCAGCCCTCTTTGTGTATCTTATGAGCAACCTATCCTCTATCTTGCTTATCTCGTAGTTTTTTCCCCAGCTTCTGCTGTCATAAGGCTCTCTGACATCAAGAACCAGCCTTACCCACCCAGGTTTGCTAAGTTCATATATAAGGGCGTCTTTTTTTAGGTAAAAACGTTCAAGGATATCTTCTTTGACTGCTTCGATGCTGGAGATCTTGTTTGTCAAACGAGTGATTTTTCCAGGCAAACCTATCTCGTCGACCACTTTAAGGAGTCGACCCTTAAGCATGAAGAAGCCTCCATTATAAGCGCTGTTGAGGCCAATCGAGAGATAGCTACCATTGTCCGACAGAATGGCTGATGCCGCCTGCCCTTCTCTTATAAGAACGTGCCTTCCTAGCTGATGACTAACTATCATATGATTTTCCTTACGGCAAGGTTATGGGCTTTTATGTAGTTTTCAATGAGCAATTTCCAATCCGCAAGGCCTGAAAGCTCTTTTGCATTAAGCTTGTTTGCAGCCCTCGAGTGCTTATCCCTCATTATAAATTTGTATAAAAGTTCTGTAAAGTCTCTTTCAATATCTTCCTGTTTTCGGTTGAACCTTTTTAGTACGAATATTCCATCATTTAGATTGTTTTTCAGCTTGCCTTCTATGAACCTGCCAAACCCTGCCAGGTCTGATGTTACTGATGGCACACCCAGAGCAGATGCTTCGAGAGGCGTATAACCCCAGGGCTCATAATATGAGGGAAAGACTCCCAGGTGACATCCAGCCATGGCGTCGTAGTAAGAGAGATTTACAAGACCATCGTTTACATCCAGATAGGTAGGGTAGTAAATTACCTTAACTGGGTCATCTTCCCTGTTATCGAGGCCATAATTAATCAGTTCTTTTAGGATTATATCGTTCTGCTCATCATTGATATTATGGGTGATTATGGGAGGATTTCCTTTGCGCTTGAAGCTTAAAATATCTTTCTTTATGTCCTGGATGAAATCCTTGGTAAACAAGTGGCCTTTGGAAATATCCTTCTGGGAAACAATATCATAAACAATATTTGAGAGAATCTTTTCGGAATTGAAGGCAACATAATTCTTTATATGCCTGTAATAGTTTTTGTTCTCTAATACCTCGATCTTTGGCCCATTATTTTCCCTTGGGATCCAGAAGAACACAGCGACTGTTTTTTTGCTCTTTTCTTCTTTCAACCGGTCATTCAACTGGCCCAGTGAGTGGATGAAGAGGTCGATGCCTTTATTTTTAAATTCATACCTTCCTACTATAAACATCAAGGTAACATTATTAACCTCAAAAGTGTAATACGGGTAGAAATAGCTTATCAAAAATTCCCTGATCTTTTCACGGCATGTGACATGCTTTATCGAAAACTCCTCGACTGTGGGGAATTTCTCAATGTCAAGGCCGTTTAGCAGCAAGACTTCTGGCTTTCTTCCCAGGATCTTTTCTGCTTCGATAGCGGTGATCTCACTTACTGTTGTGAAAACATCTGCATTTTGAGCGCATGCTCTTTCCGTGGTAAATTTATCTTGTATGCCTCTTTTATAGGCTTCTGCATCAGGATTTAACTTAGGCAGCATGCCATAAAGGTCTTCTCCGAAGCCTGCAATCGTCCTTCCAAGCATTGTCGCGTGGGTTGTAAAAACACAGCCTATATTGACCTTGTTTTTCTTGAGGTGAAGAAGAGCTGTTCCTGCAAGCCATTCATGGAAATGGGCAACTATCTTCTTTCCCTTAAGTCTTGAGCTTACCTCCTCAATAAGCCTCGCCACCGCATAGGACCAGACTATGGGCTCTTCAAACTCCCATTGAGAGTACAATGAGTCTATTTTATAATCGTTCCATAAAGCGGTCTTTATCTCGTTTTTTTTGCTTACTACCCTGCTAGAATCGACAAGTATCATGTCCGGCTCCCCCCTTATATTCCAGGCGCCAAACTTACAGATTATCCCTTCTTTTTCCAAGGCTGAGAAAGATTTTGATAAGTATTCAGGCGCTTCTTTTTGCTCAAACTCTACAAGGTTTTTTTCGAAGTAAGGGCCGACAAGAAAATAGTTTTTATAGTGCTTTTTTGTGAGGGCTGCTTTACTCTTCACAACGGTATAAATACCGCCAATCTTGTTACAAACCTCCCATGAGGCTTCAAACAGCAATTCAGCTTCTGGCTTTATCAATCTATTTACCTCTTTTTTGATTGTTTCTTTCGCAAAGCTATTTATAAATTTATTGATAAAAAATTTACCTTTTACCAGGCATTGTTAAATCTTCTGCAGATTAATATAGTACCTCGTTCTATTGACATTTGAGGTGATATTATGGAGGTATTTTGCATTTTCTGCAAAAAGTCAACAAACCTTGTCAAAGCAGGTTTTCGCATCAACAAGACAGGCAAGAAACAGCGCTACCTTTG
>DASRUK010000093.1:0-3557 GCA_035655475.1 Candidatus Nanoarchaeia archaeon | reverse complement strand
TTAAAGCTGCTAAATGATGAAATAAAGGTCAGGTTTAAAGATAATAAGATCAAGAGTAAAAAATTTTCAGAAAGGCTTGAAGAAGCGATTAGAAAATACCAGAACAGGAGTATAGATTCAGCACAGGTTATAAAGGAGCTTGTTGAGATTGCAAAAGAAGTAAGGGAAGCACAGAACAGAGGGGAAGAGCTGGGCCTTACTGATGAAGAGGTTGCATTTTATGATGCGCTTGTAGATAATGATAGTGCAGTAAACATACTTGGGCAGGATGTTCTTAAAAAAATCGCTGTGGAACTTACTGATCTCATTAAAAAGAATACTTCAATCGATTGGAAATTAAGGGCAACGGTCAGGGCTAAGATAAGAGTGATGGTAAAGAGGCTTCTGGGAAAATACGGCTACCCGCCTGATAAGACTGCAATAGCAGTTGATCTTGTCCTTGAGCAGGCTGAGCTGCTGTCTGAGAAGTGGGCTGTTGCAGGAGCCTAATTTTTTGAAACCCATCACCAAATCCCACAACACCTTTGACATCCTAACTTATTCCATCCTTGCTCTTGTTGCAACAACAATCGGGATGACCTACAACGCCCCTATCATTTATCTTGCAGCCGCAGTCATTCTTACCCTAGCCTTGTTCAGAAGGTATTGGCTTCATAAAAGGCTGGATAGAGGGATAAAAGATTAGAGAAAGAGTAAATACTGGAGGAAACATGGAATTTGCCTACAACGGCAAGCATGAATACGATGACACAGACAGCACCAGAGAGTTTAAACAAAAACTGAGGGAGTGGTATTCAAGGCCAAAACACAAGCCCAGACAAATCAAGCAATATATTGTGCCCATAATATTGGCATTTGTCATTATCCTGCTGATTATTAAGCTTGAAAACAACGGCTCGCTTGAAAGGTTCAGTGCCAAAGTCAATGACACAAAGGAGAATATCAGCAAAGAGATAAGGATGAAGACTGCAGAGGCTAAAGAGGCTATCCAGACAAAGATTGAAGAGTACAAAGAGGATTTGGAAAAAAGGGAAAAGGATGAATGCCAGGAGGCCATGGCAAAGGTTAATGATCTGAGAAGAAAAGAAAGGATTGGAAAGATCCAATGGAACGATGATGTATATAAGATTGCGCTTGAAAGGGCAAAGGACATGTATGAACGGGGCTACTTCTCACATGATACGCCGGACGGAAAGGATATCGGCGACTATATAAAAAATATCGGTGTTTCGGAAAACATCGGAAAGGGCTACTACTCCTGCAGTGATGCTGTTGACGGCTGGATAGAAAGCCCAGGGCATCATAGAAACCTGCTGTTTGGCAATTTTGGGGCGATTGCTAAAAGTCATGATATCTATGTTTATGTGTCGACTTTGCCGTAAACTATCCTAGATAATCAATCATCAACCGATTGTCGCCAACCATCCTAACACTGGGCATCAAACCTCCTGCTTTTCTTAGCAGATAAATCCCTGCCTGGTCACCTACAATATCTGTTAGCTGCCGGTCGCCATCTTTCAGCTTTCCTGCCGCCCTAATGCGCCCTGACTCTAAACCCCTAACAGCATCTGCTGCCATAGAGTGGCCAAATCTTGCAATCGACTGATATTGTGCCTGCAGGGGAAGCCTCTCAAAGCCAGGATTAAGGAGCCTGGTTTCATAAGGCATAGCATTACAGGAAGCTGGCGCTGTCTGCCAGGCATCATTAGAGCGATAGCCGTCTACAGTCAGGATATTATGAACCCTATTTTCAGGGAATATCATGGCATCGATAAGGGCAAGCCTCCCTTCCTGGCCAAATCTCCATCCAATCTTTATCTTCCTTGCATAAACCCTGGATAAGAAGAGATTGCTGTCGGCAGGAGATACTCTTATTAAGCTTTCATTAAGAACCCCCCAATAATCTCTCTTTGGTAGACCAAAATCAGGCTGTGACAACTGTGCATTATACCTTTCTACGAAGCCTACAAGCCTCTTGTAGTCGGCATCTGTCTCATCAAGGCCAAGGGCATCAGCAATATCAACTACAGAATCAGCTATCTCCTGGAGCTGTTTCAACCTTGTGGTTTTTATGTCAAGGCTTTCAAGCAATGCTAATTGCTCCCTTAACTGCTCTCTTTTGTCAGGCATAAGAAAAGGAATTCTGGCATCAATAAAAAGGTTATTGCTCCGTAAGATTTATAAAAATTATATAAATTACATAAAAGTATGGCATCAGGATTACTGACTCAAGCTGAATATTTCATACTTCAACCTCCTGCGAAAGCTGCAATGCCTGATGAACACCATAAATGGATAAAGTCAGGAATGCCATATTTTGATGGAAGAATAAGCGGCGCATGGCAGCTTTACTGCAGCCCGCTTATAGAAGACGATGGGATACAGATGTCTATGGCTTCCCAGGAGAATGAGAGGAGGAGATTTGCCTGCTCACCTCATTATGTTGCGCATATCAACCATGGCGCAGATAAGGTTGTCGGCAGCCTTTGGATAGATGATATTGTCGAGCCTAATGTTCCCAGGGACAGCCTTGCAAGAATCCATATCAGAGTAGATAACCATTATAGAGGGCAGGGAATAGGCTCTCAGCTCATAAGGTTGTTTCTTGACAACCATCCGGCGGAATATGAAAGCGCGCAGTGTGTTTGGCCTGACAGAGGCAGGCCGGATGATCCAACCCCTCTTTTCAGAAGACATGGATTCCAGATGGCGGAACAGTACGGATTGAACATGGCCTTTATCGAATTTGGAAAATAACTCTATAAAGTTAATAATATGCTCTCAAGCAAGGTTTCTTTTGCAACCGCTGTTTTAACCCCTTTTGCTTTATTCAGAAAATATTGGTTGGGCAAGGCTTAAAGACTGATTTATATAATCCTTATAAAATCATCCTCAAAAAATGCCAATTTTCAGCGTTAGCTTTAAATAAGCCGTTTCATTCCCATATCCCTAAGGGTCAGATTCCAGTAAAAAAGAGTGTGACGGGGGCATGATTGGTCAACGGCACCAACTACGTATGGAATTTCCTTGACAGGAATACCGACATTAAGCGGGATCTTGCTAGGGACGTTATTAACCTTCATTCTTTAGCTCATTTTATACTGCGGCAAAACCCTCAGATGGAGCTACAGCATAGCGGTGTTGTTTCTGCTGTAAAAAGATACATCGAAGAGCATAAGTTTGACGAGAAGAACACCCAGTTGGATACCATCTTTGCCCATACAAAGCTGGAGATGAATTTTGGAAATGTTGTCCTCCATATAAAGAAGACAGAGCATTCTTTAAGTGCACTTACAGAGCTTTTCAAGAAGCTGAACCTAATCGGTGAAGACAACGTAAACCTTATCATGGACAAAATGTCCTTTGCCTTAATATTCGATAATGACAATTATCAGCTTATCAGGGGCCAGTTTACATCTGATAAGATAATTAATGAGTTAGATAATATCGGGCAGGTTGTACTTAAATTCCATCCCTCGGTGCTTAAGACACCAAATGTATTTGCCACAATCCTTAATGAAGTGGGGATTAACGACATTAACGTTATCGACTCAATC
>DASRUK010000092.1:0-4514 GCA_035655475.1 Candidatus Nanoarchaeia archaeon | reverse complement strand
GTCTTGTCCCTTTTTTGTTACTTCAAAACCGAGTAGAAAATGAGTTGTTATATGCTTCACTTCATCATACACTTTTGGATTTGCAAATAAAACTTTGAGTTTGTCGATCCCGCCCCTATATGCATTGTTTATCAATAGCCTGATATGCCGTTTATCACATCCTTCAATCTTAACATCACTTACCTGTTTCTGTAGAGTAGACTTACCCCTTTTTATTAGCAGTTGGTCATGAAGCTCCGTGATATGCAATTCGCTTCCTTTTACTATCGAATATTTTTTTATCCACTTGCTAGGCAAAGATATTCCTAATGTTTTTGGCCCTTGCCGGCCAACCTTTCTTATCATGTATCTTGGGAATTTGTCACCTTATATATACTTTTTGAAAAATAGGTATTTTTGTATCTACATAGGTAGTAGGTAGGTAAAATATATATCGCCTGCATAGTTTGCGCTGAATGACACTTTTTACAGGGGGTATAGTATTTGGATAAGGGATTTTTATATACTGGGCTAGAAGGCAAGGCGGTCATAGTTACTGGAGGTAGTCAAGGGATTGGCGCTGCAATAGTCAGAAAATTTGCAGAGTTAGGGTCTATTGTTACAATCCTTGATTTAAATGATGACAAGGGAGGGGAAGTTGTTGATTCTTTGAATGGGCATGATATTAGGTTTATACATGCTGATCTAATGGCTCCTGATCAATGTGGGCGAGCTGTTAGTGAAGCCGCTTTATATGGAAAGCAAACAACCGCCATGGATGGCGCGTATGATAGGATTGATGTCCTTGTCAACTGTGCCGGAAGAAACGATAATGTTTCGGTAGGGGCGGATAGGGATAAAATTATGAGGTCTCTGGAGTTAAACGTTGGACAGTACGCACATATGATAAGCCTGTGCTGGCCATATCTTATCAGCAGCAAGGGCAATGTTATAAATATCGGATCTAAAACAGGAGATGTTGGCCAAAAAGGATCATGGGCTTATTCTGCTGCAAAGGGGGGTGTAAATGCCTTGACCTATGCTTGTGCAAGAGATGGTGCTCCCTTGGACATAAGGGTAAATTGCGTTAATCCAAGCGAGGTCCCGACTGAGCTCTATCACCGTTGGGCAAGCGATACTTTTGGTGGTGATGCGTTAAAAGCTATGGCTGAGATTGGTGCAAAAATACCTTTGTATGGTAGAATGACAAGTCCGGAAGAGATTGCAAATGCCGTTGTATTCCTTGCTTCGAACGTTCTTTCTTCTCACACCACAGGGCAAATACTTAGGCCTAATGGCGGGCATCCGCAACTGAACGAGAGGTAGAAAAATGGCTATAGACACACATGTACACCTGATGAAATATGAAAAGCCTACTGATTATCCATGGGCTAAAGAAATGCCCTATCTGCAAAAGGATTTCAGCATAGATGACTTAAAGCAACAACTAGAAGGAAGCGGAATTGATGGAATAGTATTGGTGCAGTCAAACGAATCCTTGGCAGAGACGGACTGGCTGCTTCAGACTGCACAAAATGAAAACCTAGTAAAAGGTGTTGTCGGCTGGTTTCCAGTCGACGGATTTAGGGATATCATCGCCCGTTATAAGAGTAATCCTCGTCTTGTTGGCGCCCGCCATATCATCCAAGGACAGCCCGCAGGATTTATGGATCGAGAAAATTTTAACTCTGCGCTCGATAATTTAGCAGAGTTTGGCCTTGCTTATGACTTATTGGTCTATCAAAGCCAGCTTGCAGAAGCAAACCGGCTCGTTACAAGGCATCCTCAACTGACATTTGTCGTTGACCATCTTGCCAAGCCTGCCATTGATGTGCATAGAATTCATGGTAGATTTATATCGAGCTATTGGAATGAAGAAATGAAAAAATTGTCTGAAGCGCCCAATGTTTACGTTAAGTTTTCAGGAGGAGTTTTGGAGAAGGATCCTCGTAAATGGAAAGGTGAAATAGTAAATTATTATTTTGAAATGGCATTGCGTTATTTTGGGTCTGAAAGGATTATGTACGGATCAAATGCTCCCCTGATAAATGATGCTATGAATTGTGAGAGCGGGATGAAAATGTGGAAGGAGATGGCACAAAAGATGGTCAGACTTATTCACGGCATCGATTTGTCAAAGGTCATGGAAGGGAATGCTAGAAAAGCATATAACCTCAAGTCTTAATTTATCTCACTCACATGCTCATCCTTCGTTATCCTTATCACGTTGTCAACGAATGATTCTATCTTTGATTCATGCGAGACTATTATCACCTGTTTTATACTTAGCTGTTCAAGCACTATCCTCACCTGGTCCAACTGCTCTGTGGAAAAACCGTCGGTCGGCTCGTCAAGAATGATTATATCTTTTGTCTTTATGGTACCTATCATATCGTTGATGACCTTGTTTAGGGCAAGCCTGTATGCTAAAGCTACTGCTGTCTTTTCCCCGCCTGAAAGGTTGCCTATTTCTGTCTCATAGCCGTTCTGCTCGATAATTGGAGCAAACTCATCATCGAGCCTTACACCCATGGTCTCGTCTTCGATAAGTATGCTGAACCATTGCCTGAACAAGTCGTTAAATTCCGAGTAAACCTGGAGCATGACATGCCTTTCCATCGTATTCATGAGGCTTATAAAATATTTTTCAAGCCAGTTTTGGAACTGGGCAAGTCTTGCCAAGGCAAGCTTGTACTTCTCCTTTTCTGTTATTTCGCTTTCCAGCTCTTGGATATATCTTAAGAGATGCTCTCTTTGTACTTCCAGCTCACGTTTTCCTATCTCCAGCTTTCTTTCTTCAAGCAGCGCTGTCTCATAAGAACGCTTCAAAGCTATATATTCGCTCTCGACGTCTTTTACTGCATCTAATCGCCTGCCAAGCTCGAGCTTTTTCATGTTTATCTTCCCTATCTCCTGCTTTAGAGTGTCCTGCTCTTTTGACAGCGACTCATTTCTTTGCTCTTTTTCCTTCAACGATTCCTGCTTTAGCGATTGTACTTTTATCTCTGACTGCTTTTTTCTTAACTCTTCCTGCTCTTTTGCTGATTCTTCTGCTTTGGCCTTTACTGCCCTCTCTTTTTCTTTACACTGAGATATCATTAGCTCCAGCTCTTTTATCACAGAGTCCTCTTTTTCATGGATTCTTTTTTTATGGCTCTCTTCTACTTTTTGGAGGCATGTAGGGCACTGGTCTATTCTTGCTATCTTTTGCTTTGTCTCGGTGCTATGCTTTTTTCTTGCCTCTGATTCTGCGATGCTTCGGTTAAGCGAGATAATCATCTCTGAAAGCTCCCTTGATTCATTTGCCTTTTTTTGCAGATCGCTTGCTATACTCTTGATGCCTGATATCGACATTCGATCAAGGTCTTGCTTCAACTTTGCCATGTCTGCGCTTAGAATCTCCATATCCCTCTGGTTCTTCTTTCTTCTTTCCAGGATATTTTTCAGGCTTAGCTCACTTAGCTCTATCTCTTTTTTTAACCGGTTATACTCTTTGATCGTATCTTCCTTCTGGGTTATATCCTTTTTTCTCTTTGCCAGCTCTGCTTTTGAGGTTTCAAGCTTTGGAAGGAGCTCATCAACCTGCTTTTGCATCTCTACAGCCTCTTTCTCCTTTAGTTCACGCTGCTTTAGCTTTAGCTCAAGGTCAGAAATCTTCCCCTCAAAGTTTTTTCTTCTTTCCTTTAGCTCTCTTATGAAAATCTCTGAGTTTTCCCTTATCCGCTTGTATTTGTCGATGTTAAAGACTTTCCTTAAGGTATCAAGGCGGGCGTCCTTTTCTTCGAGCAATATCTGCTTCATGGCTTCCTGAGGAGTATAGACTGTATATCTGAAAACAAGGTCTTTGCTTTTTGTAAGCAGGTCAGTGGGATAGCCAAGCATCTCAAGAACTTGAGACTTTAGCTCTATGTGCGTGCCTTCTTTTTTTATACCGTTTGATATGATATATCCTGCTTCCTGCTTTATATCGTCTTTCCCTCTCTTTAAGGCACGCTTTATTATTATCTCTTTTCCGTCAATGTCAAGCACAAGCTCGACAGAGCCTGATTTTTTGCCATGCCTAAGCAGGGCTGAGCCCGATAGATCTGCTCTTTTTACTCCAAACAGCGCAAATTCTATGGCTAGAAGGATAGTTGATTTTCCAGAGCCGATATCTCCTGACAAGAGGGTCGAGCCAGATGGAAAATCAATGGTCTCTGAAAGATAGCTCCTGATATTTTCAAGCCTGACCGATTTGATTATCATCTAATACAGGCAATGCTTGAAGATATAAATAGCTTTTCATAGCAGATTTAAAGATTAATTCAAGGGAAAGCATTATGGCAAAGACTTTCTTTCGCGTCAGCTATCAAATGCTAATGACCTTCATCGGCGCTTATAATCCCTGCAATTATTTTGGATATATCGAATTTTTGGGTGAAAGTGTGCTTTTTTCAAATGGATTTCAGCAAATGATTGTTAAGTATAAAGACATTCAATTCATCGATCAAGTATCTAAATACTCTGTAGAAGTATTTTTCTGCAAGGGAACAGCC
>DASRUK010000091.1:0-2473 GCA_035655475.1 Candidatus Nanoarchaeia archaeon | reverse complement strand
TCTGATGCTTCTGTAATAGCAGTGGGGGTGCCTTATATGATGCTGGATGCTCTGACATTTCCAACGATGGCTGTTGCCATGATAGCAAGCAGGGTGATGCAGGCGATGGGATACGGCCTGCCTGGATTTGTGATAAATGCTGTCAGGGTGTTTGTTGTGGCTATTCCGCTGGCATACTTTTTTGTGTTTGTCATGGGATATGGTTATCTTTCTATAGCTATCGCCATGATAATGGGGGGGATTGCTTCTAATATAGTTAGCTTGGTGTGGTTGAAGAGGGTGTTTAAGAAACAATCTATCGCTTAATCCTTCCGACAAGCGCTGCCATAACCTTTGCGCTTTTTCTTACATCATTATAGTCAGGAACGCTGTTTGCTTCGAGGTAGATTATGCTTTGCCTGCTGAACTTGCCGCCGATATAGGTGCAGATTATCGGCTTATCGGGGTATTTTTTTGATGCCTCAACTATCGCTCTTGCATTCTCTGCGCTGTCTGTCATGGTCTGGAGTGTCTGGATTATAATCAAGCCTGCAATATAGTCCTTTGACAGAAGGGTATTTATGGCAAACTTGTATCTTTCTGGAAGAGCATCGCCTACGATATCTAGTGGGTTTGAGCGGGAGAATGCTGGATGCATGAGGTTTGATGATTCCAGCTCTTTTATGGTGTTTTTTTCAAGAGTGATAAGGTTTACTCCATTTTCACTGCAATAGTCTGCGCAAAGAACTCCAGGACCTCCTCCGTTTGTGACTATGGCTATGGCATTTTTCGTTGGAATAGGTTGTGAGGCAAGAGCTTTTGCGATATCAAACATCTCCTCTACACTTTCTGCCAAGATAACTCCTGCTTGTTTGAAGGCTGCTTGGTAGACTTCATAATCTCCTGCAAGGCTGCCGGTATGGGAAGAAACCGCGCTTTTTCCATGTGCAGTTTTTCCTGATTTGATGGCTATTATGGGTTTTTTTGCTTTCTTTGCAATATTTAAGAATTTTTTTCCATCTTTCAATCCCTCTATATATAATGTGATGACTTTAGTCTCTTCATCTCTTGCAAAGTATTCGATGAAGTCAGGGATGTCTTTGTCTGCCTGGTTTCCGATGCTTACTATTGAGCTAAAACCATATCTTTCTTCTATTGCCCAGTCTATCACAGAGTTTGCCAGCGCTCCTGATTGGGAAATGAATGCAATTTTTCCTGGAGGAGGCATGCTTGGTGCAAATGTTGCATTCAGATGAGTGCTTGTCCTGATTATTCCCAGGCAGTTTGGGCCAAGAAGGTCTATCTTACGCTTCTTTAGCTTTCCTGCAATCCTGTCCTGGATAGCCTTTCCTTCCTTGCCTATCTCAGCAAAACCTGTAGAGATAAGAATGATGGATTTTACCTTCTTTTTGATGCAGTTATCTACTTCTTTTTCCACTATCTTCACCGGAAGGGCAATTATAGCTAAGTCTATAGGTTCGCTTATTCTAGCAATAGATGGAAAACAATTTTTTCCAAGAATTTCATCAGCGTTAGGGTTGATGGCATAGACTTTTCCTCCAAACGGCTTTCCATACCTGCATTTGAGAAAACTGCCCTCAACCAGGTTTTTGAGGATACCATAGCCTGCGCTTTTTGTATCTCTAGATGCGCCGATGACAGCGACGCTTTTTGGGTTGAAAAGGTCGTTTAGGGCCATGTTAGGATCCTTACATCTGCTATATTGATATCATCTTTGCCTATTATCACTGGATTTAGGTCTAATTCGAGCATCTTTTCCTTTACTGCCATCTTGGAGATGCTTAATATCAAGTTGGCAACCTTTTGCTTGGCTATCCTGCCTGTTATTATCTGCATCTCTTCAACCATATCAGCTGCGTCTTTGCTTGTTATAGGCAATACCCTCATCGAAAACTTCTTTAAATATTCAGTATAAATTCCACCCAGGCCAAGCAGCACTACATAGCCAAAGGTGGGATCCAGCTTAGCACCCAAGATCATCTCAAATCCTTTCGCCTCTTTTTGGATGACAATCGCGCAATTTTTCCTTGCTTTTGCTTTTTTTGATATTGATGTATATTCTTTCGACAGCTCATCTTCTGATGAAATGCCTGTTTTGACATAGCCTTCCTTAAATTTATGTACGATGCCATCGGCATAGGCTTTGATAACTAAGGGGTATCCAACAGAGGCTGCTACTGATATTGCTTGCTCTTTTGAGCTAAGAATGAAATAGGGAGATAGGGCAATCTTGTGCTTTTTTAGAAGCTTGATGCACTTATCAAATGCTAAATACTCAGGCATAGGCTGATCTTTGAAATGCAGTTATAAATAATTACCGATTTTTTACTCATTGTCAAAAACCACCAGTCACCGCTCCTTTCAGTCGCTATAGACTGGTGGCATGACGGTTAAGTGGTTTTTGACGCTTGAAACACTAAAAAATCCATAGGATTTTTGGTGCACCAAAAATTTGCAATGGCAAATTTTTTAG
>DASRUK010000090.1:0-3951 GCA_035655475.1 Candidatus Nanoarchaeia archaeon | reverse complement strand
TCTGATTCAAGGGTAAATTTGCCATCTTGGAACTTGAATTTACGCATGATATATATTAATATATACTATAACTAAATAAAGATTTCGGTGATGGAACATATAGTCCTAAGAAGTTAGTTTATATATGACTGAATACTTACTCTAAATGCATAGTTTTAAATAGTGCAAATGCTTCCTGTTGACTCAGTATACAGAAAACATTTGAGTTTGAAGTATAACTAAAGCAAAAGGTGTATAGAAGATGGAAGGTGGATTTGAGAGAGAGATGCACAAAGCCACGTGCGCAGATTGTGGCAACGAATGCGAGGTTCCCTTTAAACCGCAGGAAGGGAGGCCAGTCTATTGTAGAGATTGCTATCAAAAGCATAGGAAGCCAAGATTTGGCGGCAATGGTGGCGGTGGCGGCGGAAGAAGAGAGTTTAAGCCAAGATTCTAAACTGCTTCTTTTTTTATTTATTTTTTTTATGACTTAGGAATATCTTCTATAGCCTGATCTGTATAAATTATCCACAACACTCATAATTGCAAAATTACACAGTATCTCCTTTCTGTCAGGCAAATCTGATCCTTTTACAGCTTGATAAAGAATGAGGGGTAATCCCACATTGACTCTTCTATCTCTCTGGAGTAGAATAGTATATGCTTCATCTAACCAATCCCTTGCCTTGGGGTATCTCACTAAATCAGGATGTTTGCATACTAGCGTGCAGATACTCGACACATCCTCTTTTTCTGTGGCTTTGACAAAAGAATTAACATATGAGGGAGTTATCTGCATATAAGAAAATGCAATGGCTTTTTTTATATATCTAATCTTTAATATCCTACCAAGCATATAATAAGTCAAAGCAATCTTTATATAGCCCTTGGGATTCCCTAATACCATGAATTTTGACTTTACGCCTGAGCAGCTTGCGATAAAGAAGATGATCACTTCGTTTGTCAATTCTGAGATAAAGCCTTATGCTGATGATGCTGACAAGCTTGAGATATTTCCTGCTGAACAGCTATCAAAGCTTGCTAAGCTTGGTGTCATGGGTATGAGCATCCCTGAAAAATATGGCGGCAGTGAGCTGGATAATGTTTCTCAAACAATAATAATGGAAGAAGTCTCAAGGGGATGCAGTGCTGCTGCTGTCTCTATGGGTGCACATTCTTCACTTACCTGCCATCCTCTGGTCAATTTTGGCACTGAGGAGCAGAAAAAGAGGTTCCTTCCAAAACTTGCATCTGGCGAGTATCTTGGTGCTTTTGCACTTACTGAACCAAATGCCGGAAGCGATGCTGTAAATGTCCAGACAACCGCTATGCGAGAAGGAGATGAGTATGTAATAAATGGAAACAAGATATTTATCACAAACGGCGGAAAAGCAGACCTCATCAACTTTGTTGCAACAACTGACAAGAGCAAAAAGCATCATGGCCTCTCAGTTTTCACTATCGAAACAAAAGGGTTAAAGGGATTTGAGCTTGGGAAAAAAGAAGACAAGCTTGGCCTCCGCGGTTCGAACACTCAAGAGCTTGTTTTTAAGGACATGAGGGTGCCAAAGGAAAATCTTATCGGCGGTGTTGAAGGTGAAGGTTTCAAGGTGTCCATGAGTGTTTTTAATTCAGGCAGGATAGGCATAGGTGTTCAAGGGGTAGGAATCGCACAGGCTGCTTTTGATGAAGCGCTTAAATATGTGAAAGAAAGGGAGCAGTTTGGCATGAAACTCCATAAGTTCCAGGCATTACAATTCATGCTTTCTGATATGGCAACAAAGATAGATGCTGCAAGGTTGCTCTGCTATAGGGCAGCTTTTGTCAAAGATAAAGGCAGAAGGTATGTTCGTGAGGCTGCAATGGCAAAACTGTATGGCAGCGATGTTGCAATGGAGGTAACTCGGGTGGCACTACAGATACATGGCGGCTATGGCTATATCAAGGATTATCCTCTTGAGAGATTCTACCGTGACGCTAAGATAACAGAGATATATGAAGGCACATCTGAGATACAGAGGCTTGTGATTGCTGCTGAACTTCTGGGAAGAGGATTTTAAATGAATATCATAGTATGCTTAAAACAGGTACCTGACACAAATGAGGTCAAGATAGACCCAAGGACAGGCACGCTCATACGAGAAGGAGTCCCTACCATCATGAATCCTGACGATAAGCATGCACTTATTGAGGCTGTAAGGATAAAGAGGGAGAATGGAGGTAAAGTGACTGCCCTTTCAATGGGACCGCCGCAGGCTGAAGAGGCGCTTCGTGAAGCACTGGCATATGGCGCGGATGAAGCTGTGCTGTTATGCGACAGGGCCTTTGCTGGCTCTGATACATGGGCAACTGCAAATGCGCTTGGCGGCGCAATAAAATCACTTGGTAATTTTGACATACTTTTCTTTGGAAGACAGGCAATCGACGGTGATACAGCACAGGTCGGACCTCAGGTAGCTGAATATCTAAAGATACCTCAGATAACCTATGCCCAGAAGATAGAGATAGGCGGTGGAAAACTCATAGTCGAAAGACAGATGGAAGAAGGCTATGAGATTATCGAAGCAAAGGTCCCCTGTCTTGTAACATGCATATCAGAGATAAATCAAGCCCAATATCCTACTCTTTTTGGAATACGGGAAGCTTACAGGAAAAAAGAAGTGAAAGTCCTGAGTGCTGATACCGCTAAAGTCGACAAAACAAAGGTCGGACTCCTTAATTCTCCTACATCTGTCAAGAAATCATTTACTCCTGCGGGAAAAGGCGGCGGCCAGACACTTAAGGGAAGCCCAAAGGAAGTCTCAGCCAAGATTATAAACATGCTAAAAGAAAAAGAACTGGTAGGTGGTTTTTAGTGAAGGTAAAAATTGCAGCCAGCTGCCCTGAAAGTTCAATGAACCTTGGGGGAATCTTTCTCGTCAAGGGAAATGACTTTGAGGATGTTCCTGAAATACCAGAAATAGTGCAGGCGATAGATAACGGATACCTGGAAACTCTTGTCGAAAAGAAAGAGGTAAAGAAAGAGATAAGGCAAGGAGAAGAATTAGTCATATTTGCAGAGCAAAGAAATGGAAAGATAGCAAGAGTTTCACTTGAGCTTCTTGGCAAGGCAAGAGAGCTTGCTCTAAAACTAAATGTTAAAACTGCTGCACTGCTCCTTGTTGAGAAAGATAACGGTGTGAGCAAAGAACTTATCGCTTATGGCGCTGATAAGGTGTATGTTGCTGAAAATATCCTCTTAAAAAATTATCAAACTTCAACTTATTCAAAGGTTGTCAGTGAGCAAATTGAAAAGATTAAACCCTCTGTTGTCTTGTTTGGTGCGACGCATATAGGAAGGGACCTTGCTCCAAGGATCGCCCAGAGGATAAACACAGGGCTTACTGCTGACTGCACTGGCCTTGATATCACTGATGATGGATTATTGCTCCAGACAAGACCTGCTTTTGGCGGAAACCTTATGGCGCAGATCATCTGCAAGAAGCAGAGGCCTCAGATGTCAACTGTTCGGCCAGGTGTCATGAAGATGCTCTCATTTGATGGAAATAGAAAAGGGGAGATATTACCTGTAGCTGTAAATATCACCGAGAAAGATATGGCTGTAAGGGTACTTGAGATTGTCAAATCTGCAAAAAAGAAGGTTAACCTTGAAGAAGCAGAAATAATAGTGGCAGGCGGAAGAGGGCTTTCTAAAAAAGAGAACTTCAAGATGATAGAGGAGCTTGCATCTTTGTTGCATGCAGAGATTGGTTCAAGCAGAGGACCTGTCGACCTGGGGTGGGTTGGTAAAGAGCATCAGGTAGGGCAGACAGGCAAGACTGTTCGGCCGAGGCTTTACATTGCGATAGGGATTTCTGGGGCTATACAGCACAGAGCAGGCATGCAGAATTCTGAGATGATAATCGCTATAAACAAAGATGCTTCTGCACCCATACATACAGTTGCTGATTACAGTATCGTAGATGACTTGTT
>DASRUK010000089.1:0-5272 GCA_035655475.1 Candidatus Nanoarchaeia archaeon | reverse complement strand
TAATGCGGACATCTTTTTTCCCAATTCGATCAGCTCCTCTTTACTCTTATGTTTCTCCCGCATCTGCAGGATATCTATTCCTGCATCTATCGCTTCCTTTGCTATCGTTAGTAAATTCTTTCCATTGCAGAATTCTTCTGTTAAAATCAGATACAGGCTATGATTTTTTATCTTCATGGTTTCTTTGCTCCAGGCTGATTTATCCACAATATTGCCGGGTTCAACTGTTCCTATACTCAATCAAATCCTTTATCGTATATATAGAAAGCTTATGCTTTTTGGCGAAAAGTTCTAGGTCAGGCAATTTTGCCATAGTTCCATCGTCATTCATTATCTCTGCGATAACTGCCATAGGATAAAGACCTGCAAGCTTGCATAGGTCAACTGATGCTTCTGTATGGCCTTGCCTATCAAACACTCCGTCTTCTCTTGCTCTTAATGGAAACATATGCCCCGGCCTTGCCAAGTCCTCTGGCTTGCTTTTTTGGTTTAGGATGACTTTTATTGTTTCCAGCCTGTCGTTTACACTCATGCCTGTTGTCGTATTTCTTTTTGCATCAACAGATACTGTAAATGGAGTATGAAACTTGTCTGTGGCATCAGGAACCATCATGGGAATCCTCAGCTGATCAAGCCTTTTTGCCTCGATGGGAAGGCACATAAGGCCTTTTGCCCATTGGATAATGTAGTTTAGCTTGGAAGGAGTCGCTTTTTCCGCAGCAAGAACAATATCTCCTTCATTTTCCCTGTTCTCATCGTCGACCAATATGATGAAGTCTCCTCTTTGGAGCTGCTTTATCGCGTCAGGGATTTTGCTAAACATAATCAAAAGAAATGTTTATTATTTAAAAAAGTATCCTATAGATAACCTTCAATCAGAATATCTTTCCCTATCTTTCTATAATCAAGCTTTTTTAGCTTTATCGACCTGTCGACCTTGGCGATACCTAGATCTCCTAAAGCGCTCAACCCTTTGCCGATAAACTGGGGCGATATAAAGAACAAGACCTTGTCTGCAACGCCTGCTTTTATCGCCTCGGCGTTGAGCTCTGCGCCGCCTTCTATCAAGACAGAGCATATCTCTCTTTTGCCGAGCTCTTTCATAAGGTGCTCAAGGTTTAACTTTCCTTTTATAGTATTGATATACAAGACATGAACGCCTTTGAGCATAAGCTCTTTTACTTTTGCCTTAGAGGCTTTCTTTGAGGTAGCTATGATGAGCTTTGAGGGCTCATTTTTTACGATGTTGGAATTTATCGGTAGTTTTAGACTGCTGTCAACGATAACCTTTATCGGATTTCTTCCTTTGGCAAGCCTTACAGTAAGCTCTGGATTGTCCTTTTTGACTGTGTTCGACCCGACCATGACGGCGTCATATTCAGCTCTCAGCTCATGGACAAATTTTCTTGCCTCTCTTCCTGTGATGTATTTTGAGTCGCCTGTCCTTGTGGCTATCTGGCCGTCAAGAGACATTGCTGCTTTTACTACGACAAAAGGCTTTTTTGTCTTCATCCATTTGATATATGGCTCATTTAGCTTTCTTGCCTCTTCTTCTAATATGCCTATCCTTGATTTTATGCCTCTTTGCTTTAGCTCTTGAAAGCCGTTGACAAGAGGATTTGGATCTTTCATCGCAACAACTATCTCTCTGATACCTGCATCGACTATCTGCTCTGTACAAGGAGGGGTCCTTCCCCAATGAGAGCAAGGTTCAAGGTTGCAATAGAGTATGCCTTCTCTTGCTTTCTTTCCAGCTTCCCTTAGGGCGCAGACTTCAGCATGGGCTTCTCCGCATTTCTTATGCCAGCCTTTACCCACTATCCTGCCTCTCTTCACAATGATCGCGCCGACCATAGGGTTTGGTGAGACATTTCCCTTGCCTTTTTCAGCAAGCTTCAAGGTTATTTCCATGTATTTGCGGTGGGAAATCATATATAGATGGCAATAAAAGAGATAGTATATAAAAACTCGGTTTTTATACTACTCAATATAATGCAAAATATAGAAAGATAAAGAATTGCACAAAAATCATGAAGCAATGCCATTCGATTAATAAGATCCTCTCCCGGCATTTTTTTTGGAACCGATAAAGAAAATAAGAGCCCGAAGGATCGCCTTCGACCAGCTTTAACTATTTCTTTCTCGCCCAAGCCTTCAGCCTTAGAGCGTTCAGCTTGATAAATCCTTTTGCATCTTTCTGGTCATAGCCGCCATGGATGTCCATAGACGCTATCTTCTCATCATACATTGAGTTAGGCGAAGACCTTCCGGTGATTATCACGTTTCCTTTATACAACTTTAACATGACTTTGCCGCTGACGTTCTCCTGGCTTTTATCTACCATAGCCATCAAAAGCTCGAACTCAGGTGAATACCAAAAGCCATTATAGATCAAGGAAGCAATCTTTGGGATAAGGCTGTCACGTATCAATTTAACTTCCCTGTCCATGGTTATTCCTTCCATATCAAGGTGTGCCTGCATCAAGATAGTCCCTGCTGGGGTTTCATAGACTCCCCTTGATTTCATGCCGACAAAGCGATTTTCAACAAGATCAACACGGCCTATGCCGTTTGCACCGCCAACCTTGTTTAGATAAACAAAGAGATTTAATGGGCCTGTTTCGGTCACCTTGTTTGTTTCGTCAGTAACTTTTATAGGGATTCCTTTATCAAATTCTATGATCAATGATGTCTCTTTGTCTGGAGCATCTTTGGGTGAGACTGTCATCTCAAACATATCATCAGCAGGCCCTTTAGATACATCCTCCAAAATACCGCTTTCGTAGCTGATATGCATCAGGTTAGGGTCTGTGCTATACGGCTTTTTTACTGTAGCTTTTACAGGGATATTATGCTTCTTGCAGTACTCTATCATGTCAGGCCTGCCTTGGAATGCTGACAAGAATTCGTCTTCTTTCCAGGGAGCGATTATCTTAACGTCCGGCATCAATGTATAGTACGTCAGCTCAAAGCGTACCTGGTCGTTTCCTTTGCCTGTTGCGCCGTGTGCAACAATGTTGGTCTTTTCTTTTTTTGCAATCTCTATCTGCTTTTTTGCTATCAATGGCCTTGCCAGGGATGTACCTAACAGGTATTTGCCTTCATAGACAGCATTTGATTTTATAGCCTTGAAGATAAAGTCACTGACAAACTCTTTCTTTAGGTCTTCGATGTAAACCTTAGAAGCTCCAATCTTTAGGGCTTTTTGTTCTGCTGCCTTATAGTCTTCGTTCTGGCCGACATCAGCGATGTATGCCACTACATCATAGCCCTTATCAACAAGCCATTTTAGTATTACAGATGTGTCTAGGCCGCCGGAATATGCAAGTATAATTTTTTCTTTTGCCATCAACGGATTTAACGTTTGGCTATTTATAAATTTATTGACCGGTACTAGAATTAGATAGGCATATATGTCTTATTTGGGACATATGTCTCTGCTTTATCGGGAGAGTAGCCATTTTTACGCTCAAGGTAATCCAAAACAAGTTTCTTATACACATGGCCTTTTCCCAATATTGGTCTGGTTTTCTGCCTACCTTTGATCGCTGAGATTGCCATTTCATCAGTCAACCAGCCATCACTATCATCAGGCACAAGGGCAGATAGACGGTTCATTATCGCTACTGCATTTCTTCCTTCCTCACAGACTTCCAGGAGTAAGGGTACATCCAGTGCTGATTGATACCTTTCAGTTTCACCATTGAGAAAGCATTTGGGAATCAGAGAAGCAATGACTGTCCTTTGCTGGGCGCTTAGAGGATCTATCCATCTGCTTGATGACACAATCCGGCTATACAAGGAATCACACCATAGTTCATTATCGTCATACGCTCCTGACAGCGCAATATAAGCTTGAAGTTTTGGTCTAAATGCTGTTTTGTTGTCTGTTGTCAAGTAGCTGTAGATCTCCTTATTGGTAGGCAATTTATCTGCATCAAAACCTGTGGACGACAATACCGTGGCAGAACTAAGCTGACCACACACAGCAGACAGCGTCTCAAGGTTAACTTCGCTTTCCCTTCCAGCGCAAACCTGCAATGAGCTATTTGCAGCGCCGATAATTTTTTTCTGACCAACTGACAAACGACTGCCGATCCTGGCACATAAATCCATGCATTTATCTGTAAAATCATTTAAATCAGGTATCATATACTCGAGAAAGCAGCGCTTCTTTTTAAAACTTACTGATTTATACCACTTGTTAGTAACTATATCAGCATCTCCTCAAGGCTGCAGTCAGAAGTGACATGCACGCCAAGTTCTTTAAGGGTGCCTAAAGGTTCAAACAAATCATAGACCTGTGAATCCGGCCTTGGGTAATACCTAAGCTCAAACCCTGCTTTATGCTTGACTATAGCAAGATAGTCTGGAACAAAAAGAGCCTGCCTTGCATAACCAGTATTGAAAAGATGCCTAACCTCAGGTGTAGTCAAATGGTCTCTTGCAACATACATCTCTACCACCCAACTAAGTAACTGGAAGTTATTTAAATAAGAAATCTTTAAGTCGGGCTCAAGCTCTGCCTTGCATTCGCCTGCTCGACCAGCTTTTCTGCGATTGCCAAATAATTTCCTAACATCTCCTTTTGAATCCTAATCCCCATGGTACCCTCCATAGGGTGTTCTGCATATTTTTTTACTTCTGCATTAGTAGTTGGTCTGTCTTCTGTAACTTGATCCAACCTATTTGCCAAAAAGGTGATATTCCTTTTATTAGGTATAAGATGCATCATCGCATAATTAAACAGCCTATTTTCAAAATTTCCATCTTCAAAAGCAAGTGGGATGCAAATATCTAACAGTATGGCTTGTTCTTTTTTAAAGGCTCTTCTGCACATGCTAGGGAATAAAGACGCTGAATAATCCTTGAATCTTTGACCAATTCCAACTGGTCTTGATGAGTACCAAATTTTGATAAATATTCTGCCAGGGCCCGCAACCCTTTATCTGTGAACCTAGTCGTCCAGGACAGGCGTCGTTTCCCTGGTGCTGGATCAGAGCCTGAATACACTAACTTGACATAGTCGTACATTGCTGGTTGCCGCCACTCCTTTTCAACATTCCTGTGAATCAGCTTTTCAATAGGCTGATCGACTGAACCAGGCCTTGGATGGTATGCAAATACAGTGTTAACTACCCCAAGTCTTAAATCTTGTTTCGTTTTCGAAATAGTTGCTTATCCTGCTCATTGCTTCTCTAACGGTTTGGAAATTGCTGTTTTGTAAGATGTCTTTGTCTAATTTTGAGAAAACTCTTTCAATCATATTCAT
>DASRUK010000088.1:0-5604 GCA_035655475.1 Candidatus Nanoarchaeia archaeon | reverse complement strand
TATGCCCCAAGGGCATCAATGCAATAGATTATTAGAAAGAGGCTTCAGCCGTTAGGCTGGAGAGTTTCACTTTTAGCCTAGGTTTGTTGGAGTAATTGCACTTTTCGATTTTGATAGTGCTAAGTTCATCTTCTAAAAGTGCTTGTAAAAATCTTCGTTTGCATTTTTTATTTTCTAAAATCCAAGTTGGTATTAGAAACTTCTTTTCGGTTTTATTCCCTTGGGGGGGCTCCTAAGAGAAATAATATTCTTCCAAAAGGGCAATAGTTTAATTGTAATAAGTAAGATACTCCAAGACTTTTTCTTTTGACTAAGGAGAATCTATTTGGATGAATCTTGAACTTGTTCATGATCAACTTCTTGAGTTCCAGCAAATCGTGTTGTTTACCTATATACTTCTGAGTATAGTTAGAATCTAAATGGCCATCGCCCATTATTTTACCAATAAGGAAAGCAAAATCCTCGTTGAGTGCATTTCTGGAAAGAATTGGGAAGAACCTATTAACTGAAGAATCAGCTTGTTTTTTATCCTTGTAACTATTTAAGAAATCTTCAAAATCCAATAATACCTTTTGCTTATTCACAGAATAGCCACTATTTGGAATAACAAAAAGGTAGATTTTGAGGTTTAAATAGTTTATTGAAGAAAAAATAAGGCCCCTGTTCCTATTAGTCCCAAGGGACCTTACATTAAGTATGCGAGGGATGGGATTTGAACCTTTCCGATGAACTAGCATCGCTAATCCTTTCACGGATCCACTAAGGAACAGGATACCCCATTTACAGATGGGTGCTCCATCATGGCAAACCTTAAGTCCTGCGCGTTTGACCAGGCTTCGCTCTGAGGAGCAACAAGCTTACCCTCGCAATTGCCCGGTGTCCTTAGAGAATGAAAGGTACTTATTTAAAACTTTTCATTGATGGCACTTGCTGAAGAAATCCGTTATCATGTCATGGGTTTCATATGCTTCTTTTGAGATCCTATCCTCCAGTTTGTTCATGTGGAAGCGGTAAACAAACTTGTCAAGTATTGTGCGCATAAACTGCATAGTTGGCTTGTTTGCCCATTTATCATCAACATCTGTCTCCAATATCCCATCGATCAGGATTATGGCATTTCCTTTCTGCATGACCTTTTTTGCCTTACCTACCTTCACCTTAACATCCCTGACGTCCTTAAACAGGGCCCTTATCCTGATGACTATCCTTGACCATTCGCTTGCATCCTGCCAGAACTCCACTGTCCACTCGATGTTCTTTGAGTCTTCGGTCACTTCCTCCCTTTTGCTCTTAAGCTCTGTCTCCTTGCCTTTCTCATGCATCCATGTTTCCACTTTTTTAAAGAAGTCAGAGACGCTAAAGGGACCGCTATATCCGCACTTCATTCCATCGATGACAAATTTGTCAATTTTCATTTTTAAAAATAAGGCGCTTTTGAGACGACCTTATGATACCTGTACATGTTCAGGAATGTCTCTAACTCGTTCTTCAAGTCATTTACCTCTTTTACTAACCGGTCATCAAATCTATCACTGTATGGCCGATATATAAACTTATCATAGATAGACCTCAGGAAGACAAACATCGGCCTTTCATCCCACCTGTGCTCATAATCATATTCCACAAAACCGTCAAAGAAAAAAGTGACTGTCCCATGGTCTGCCTTTATCTTTCTTTTGCCCATAGTTATCTCGACCTTTTTTATGCCCTTGAAGATCGCCCTCACCTTGAATATATACTTGATATAGTCGGAGATCTTTTTCCAATGAGATATCTCATATTCTATGTGCTTGCCGTCAGGCTCGTTATACTCATGATCGCGGTCCTCTTTCTTCTGCAGCTGCCTTTCAAAGGACCATCTGTTTATTATCTTAAAGAGCTCTTTAACCTGCATTGTCCCTGTGTAACTCAACCTTAAGTGGTCGACGACTATCTTTATCTCTGACATTTAAAACCGCCTGTTTACTCCTGCTCCATTAGCATGCTCATATTCATCAGCTTCCATCTTCAGCCTTGCTTTTAGCATCGAGTGGAGTTCATACATCTCATACCTAATCTTTGGCACCCATCCTTGGGCAAAATTTTCCTTGAGAAGATACTTGCCGTAGAAAGATTTAAGGCTTGAATAGAACGATTTTTTTTGCCATCTTTTATATTTATCGGTTATAACCTTTGCTTTAAGCTCAATCCAGATCCGACCTTTTGTATAGATCTTTTTGTGATTATCAGGCATGACTACTTCAACATCATGTGCGTCATAGGTATGTATATAGACATCGTAGATGAAATGAATGAATTCATTTTCCTGTTTTTCTGCTTCCCAGACATACTGCCTTTCAACACCAAATGGTGAGGGATGCTTGTGCTTGTACACTCTTTCATAGAAATCATATTTTTTTAATCTGAAGAAATTAGCGATGGTCTCATACATATCCTGCATGTCCCAAATTCCCTTGTACCTGATGTAGGTTGCAGGCTCATTTATCTCATCTTTCCAGGGTATCTCATCAGGCATAATCTTCTTTAATCAAAGAACAATATATAAAGTTTTTGCCTAATAATTTATGAGCACTTCCACGTCTTTTCCAAAGATGCTCTTCAAGTTTTCAAAGACTTTCTCCCTGATAAAGACTTTTGGCGGGATCTCAACCTTTGCAAGGACTTTTTCCATCTCTTCAAGGGTAGTCCTTTCAATACTCTCTATAGTGCCGTCCTTACCCACCTTGCCCTTGCTTATCTCTTTTTCTTCCTTGTCAATGTCATGTATGATGAAGGCATGCTCTCCAAGCAGCAGAACCTCGCCATATTTGTTTCCATGCTTTACTCTTATCTTTGCCCTTTCAATCTCTTTTCCCCTCTTACTCTGCATGTATTCAACGAGGAATTTTATGAACGAACCTGAGTCCTTTTTTACCTGCTCTGCTGCTGTCGGAGTGAGCTTTTTATCATCATAATCCTTCTTTGCCTTGATTATGTCGTTTAATATCCTGAGATATTTGGCAGGGATCTTCCCTTCTGAGATAAGTTCATCTTCAAAGAGCTTGACGACCTCTTCATCTGCAACTCTCTCTATGCCTTCCATCTTAAGGACATCCCTTATTATTGTAACGACAGATTCATATGTATTTATCATGTCCCTTGCATCCTTTATCCTCTCTATCTGAGTGAAAAGGCGATTTATCCTTTTTAGGTATTTGTCTGCATCATCCAGCATCTCATCTATCTCTTTTCCTGTAGTGTCTTTCTTTAAGCCGTGCTCAATATCCTTTCTGTTCTTGATGACTTTTTCAAGTATGTCTACATATTTGTCTTCCAGCAGGCGCTCTTTATCTACAAAAATCTCGCGCATAAGTTCTGCTGTCTCTTTTGGAGCAGGCGGCGGGACGCCATGAAGCATGAGCGCTGCTTGTGATGGTGTTAAAATGGCATAGTAGATGTCTTCCATGCCGATGTTTTTTAGCTCTGTCTTTACCCTGTTTAGCATCTGCTCACCTGATGCAAGGAACATGTCTATTGCCTCTGCGGATGGCTTTATCTTTCCCATCCTTAAAAGCTGCTTCCATGGCATGAATATGCCTCTATCGTAGAAGGGAACGCCGTCTCTTAGCAATGTGAAGATGATAGGGTTTGCTTCCTTTAGGCTCTCCCAGAAGTCTGTAAGGATATAGACCTGGATATTTAGCTTGTTTTTTATGCCGGTTATGTCTCCTGCTTCAATGCCCATGCCTATTATTATTGCCCTAAGCTTGTCTTTGAGCTCTGCTCTGGTCATCCTTTTTACGTCTGTGTCGTCAATCACAACCCACACATCAATATCGGACGTCGGGGTCGCTCTTCCCTGGATAAGTGAGCCTGCCAAAACGTAGGAGACGATATATCTCTCGAACTTCTTAAGGACCATGTTTTTATGGACTTCAGCTATCTTTACTGCCTGAAGCATGCCTTTGTCAAAGACTGGCGCTGAGAGCGCAACCAACTGCAGAAGGTCATATTTTCCATCATAACAGTTCTGCCATAGTTCTGATAACAATAGGACATCCGGATAGATATTTTTGTCGATGTCCTGAGCAAGCTTGTCAACAATCGCCAAAAGCTTATCTTTTAACTCAAGCTTGGTCATCTTCTTACTGTCAGAATCATCAACGAGAATAAGGACATTTATCCTATCTTTGTCTATCTGTTCACCTTGTTTTGGCTGAGGGGGAGGCATCAAAGCAACGCCCATTATATATTTGTCAAATTTTTCGATAACTTGCTTTTGGAACTTGTCCAGCTTTGTTTTTATCTCCTTTAGCTTTTCTTCCTGCTCTTTTGAAAGCTGAGGAAGGGGCATTGGGCCTGGAGCTATTTGAGGGATATTTTTATAATCCTGAATCTTTTCCGATTGTTCTTTTTTTTCTGGTGACTTTGACTTTTTTGGCATTAATTTTACCCCCTATCGGTTGATAAGTGCCAAAGATATCTGAAACATATTTAAAGCTTTTGATTGTTTTTACTACTGGTTTTATGATACTGAAAATAGAAAGATTTATATTGAAAGGATTACTTTTTTTGCTTGGTGAAAAATCATGGCTACATCTACACTGGATAAACCCAAGAAAACAAGCATTTATCAAAGATCAGGACTTGGTCCACTACCTATCCACCATGTTGAAAGACTCCTTCATCAAGCGGGGAGAAAAGTAGCTGAACGTGACCTTACATCTCTGGTTGATAAATTTTGGAGTTCTCATTTCGATGATGAAAAAGGCCGACTAAAAGAAGGGATGGACGATGAGTCAGCCGCAAATGCTTTTTTAAAAACATTGGGTGAGTATCACTATGGGCCAAAACTTTACAAAGAACTTATCGATAATGGACATCATGAAAAAGTTAAATCAGAACTGGTTGAGACCTATGGTTCGCATGTTGAGTGGGACCAATTAAGAAAAGCTTTTGCAGCTGGATACGAAAGTAGGGATCATTTACAGCAATCACTTAAGACACCAATGGTGGATCGGGCTGTTCAGACTAAACAGCAGCGGGCCCAAAAAGCAATAGTGGAATACAAAGCTCAAAAAAGTACTAGAGATGAACTGAAAAAGCACCTTCAAATGAGAGCTGGCGATAAGGATCTGGACGACACATTACTAGAAACACTTGATGTAGAATATGTTGCTCCTTTCATAGAAAGATATATGAATATACCTGGAAATTTAGAAAAAACAGAAAAAAATGCAAAAGTAAAGCTTGACATTCCAATTGAAGTTGTAGGTAAGCCTGATTTTGCCAAGTATTTCAAGGATGGCAAGAGATATGTACAGCTTGCTAGGGAGATGGAAATCAATGCAGATTCGTCTCACCGACTTGCTCCAAGAGGGAAAGAGAAAACTCATGGTAAGGCGAGTTATAACTAATTTTATTCCTTATTTTTCTCATGTTTGGTCATTTTATCTATGAATTCTTATTTGCATAGAATATTTCTTAACTACCCCAAGTCTTAAATCTTGTTTCGTTTTCGAAATAGTTGCTTATCCTGCTCATTGCTTCTCTAACGGTTTGGAAATTGCTGTTTTGTAAGATGTCTTTGTCTAATTTTGAGAAAACTCTTTCAATCATATTCAT
>DASRUK010000087.1:0-2836 GCA_035655475.1 Candidatus Nanoarchaeia archaeon | reverse complement strand
ATGCCGCAAGGTATGTTGCAAAAAACATTGTTGCAGCAGGGCTTGCTGACAGGTGCGAAGTGGCATTATCCTATTGCATAGGTGTAGCTGAACCGACATCAGTAAACGTTGAGACCTACGGCACAAACAAGATACCTGAAGAAGCGATAAGCGAACTTGTAAAAAAGCACTTTGGCCTAAAGCCAAGGGAGATAATCGAAGGATTGAAGCTAAAGAGGCCTATCTACAGGAAGACCACGAACTACGGCCATTTCGGAAGAGAAGACCCTGACTTTGGCTGGGAAAAGACAGACAAGGCAGAGCTCCTAAGAAAAGAGGCTGGAGTCACAGTCAAGTGCGTAGAGCACTAAATTTTTTTCTTTTTTCCAGCAATCTTTATATAGCTTTATTGGTTTCCTACTCTGGGGAAAAAAATGTTTACCGTTGAAGTAAAACAACTGGAAGTCAATGACCGTATTGATAATTTATATATTCTAAGAGGGCCAAACGGTCAGGAAGCAAGGATTTCAGGAAGGGCAGGTTCCATAGAAGAATTGCTTCTTCCTCCGGGAGGAGATGATTCTTTAATAAGATTGGTGTATGGCCATGCAAGCAAGCTTGACTTTTTTGTAGGTAGAGAGCGCTCAAATGTACTCCCAGCCTATACCGAAGATTATCACAGGCAAATCTCAGAATCAAGAGATGCAGGGTTGATGCAAGGTGGCGTTCCAGTAACCTTTTTCCCGGGAAGAGTGCAAAAAGGAAGGATCAGATTCTTACAGCCAGACTATAGCTATGCAGAGTTTGATGTGCATCCTGATCATCCCCCATCAGATAGCTTACTGCATTTAGGGGCCGGTAAAGATGCTGACTTTGAATTTGACAGCCTTAAACATGATGAAAATTCAGCAAGTATCAAACTTACATGCGATATCGGCTCAAAGCTCTATGGTGAAGGCTTTCCTCAAAAGTTGAGAGCCGAAGTAGAATATACCCTGGGAAGAGATCCATTAAAAAGAAAAGTGACCCTATTTAACGATTCTGAGATTTATGTGACTATCCCAACATCAGATCACAGTTCCTGCATGCCTGGCTCAGCACCCCTTGAAAGATGCAGCCTGACAATGAATGCTATAGGCAATTATGAATTGGCAGAGAAGACAAAGATAGCCACCGGCAGGCTTATCCAGCCTGCAAGGTTTGTTAGATGGGGTGGTATTCAATTAAGTTCAGAGATAGAGGAGATGTACCGACTATCCCCTGGTGCAAGGGATATTCGCATGACAAATGAGCAGACAGGAGAAGGCTTATTGATAACTGTAGATCCCAAAACAAATATGGCCTATGTATGGACTCATAACACAACTCATGATACCTACAAACACCAGTTTTGTTCTATCCAGCCATATGGTGGAGATCCTACGGCGATTGTCAGCGCAGTTGCCTGCAATACTCCACAAGAATTAGCAAGGATGGATCCGCTATTCAGGCAATCTATCAAAAGGATGATGATGCCGCACAGCAATATATCTTATGAAACAGAATGGAAAGCATTTAAGAGAAGATTAGCCGCTTAGTTCAAATCTTGGTTTCACAAAATACGCCAGCGCACCAAGAGCGACCACTCCGGCAAAAATAAAAGCATAATTCGGATTTATCTTCCATAGCCACCCTGCGATGAGCGAAGCAGGCAGGTATATCAGCCCTGTAAAGAAATTATAAAGCCCGACAGCAGTCCCTCTTTTTGTTTTCTCAAGATCAGCGATGTATACCTTGCTCTGGCTTTCATCAATAGAATAGAATATTCCAAAAATCACAAATAGCACGATAACAGCCATCTTGGTAGAGGCGAAGATAAATCCTATACTCATCAGAATATAGATTGCATACTCGATAACTATCAGTTTTTTTCTTCCTATTCTGTCTCCAAGCCTGCCCAAAGGTGCGGCAAATATTACAAAGGCAACATTGAACAATGCATATAGAAGTACAACCTCTTCAATGGCAAAACCGACAATATAAGCTTTTAGCAATAGAAATCCGAAGCTAAAATAAGCAAGCGAGAATATCCCCGCAGTCTTAAGAAAGTGCTTATACCCACTGCTCAAATTCCTATAGGCAGTAAAGATGTTTTCTCTTTTCTCCTTCTTCTCAGGCTTCTCTTTGACAAACAGCAAAAATATCACAGACGCTGCCGCAGGAACTAATGCAATAAGGAACAGCAGTTTAAACGTACCCATGCTCTGCCCAAGAGCCCTCAGCAGAAAATAAGCGATGAACGGTCCGATGACAGCGCCTGCTTTGTCAAATGCCTTATGGACTCCAAAAGAAAGTCCTCTGTTTGCATCAGTTGTAAGTGAAGACAGCCATGCATCTCTTGGTGGTCCTCTAAATGACTTACCTAACCTTTCTGTCACTCTAAAGATTGATGCAAGGACGGCAGAATTGGCAAACACAAGCATTATCTTTGCAAGCGTCGAAAATCCATAGCCTATCGCAGCAGGTAATCTCCTTTTGCCTGTTCTATCAGATATGACGCCGGATATATAGTCAAGAGAGGAAGCAGCAAAGTCTGCAAGGCCTTCAATAAGCCCAAGCAGCACAGTAGATGCTCCAAGTACGACAGTAAAAAATATCGAAAACACCGCAAATATCATCTCAGAAGAGACATCTGTAAGAAAGCTGACTATGCCCAGCAGATAAACATTTTTGTCGATCTTGGCCATGATGATTATTTAGTTTAGGGATTAATAAATGTTGCCATAGTAGTGGCTTTGCGCACAAATTATCCCTGAATCCTGTTAAAATATGATAGTCTTGCCCTGTTATGCAAGATTATCCGAGAAATCAATTGAAC
>DASRUK010000086.1:0-4607 GCA_035655475.1 Candidatus Nanoarchaeia archaeon | reverse complement strand
TTTTGCTTACGATTATTTCTTCAGACTCTATCCTTTGAATAATCTTTTCTTCTGCCTGCTCTATCTTTTCCTTTGCTTCTTCTACTGGTGCTGCTTCGTCTGCCATTTTTCCTCTTCCTAGTACTTGCCCTTAAGCTGAAGTTTTGGATATATGCATAATGATTTGAACTCGTCAAGTATCAGCTTGAATGCATATGAAATTTCGATGAATGATATCTCGGAGTTGTCGCCGCATATCGGGCAATAGCTCTTATTCTTGAATTCATCCCTGACGGCAATAAGCCCGCATCCTTCACAGACTGCGATAGTTGTCTTGTCAGAGTCAAACCTTTCTTTCAAAAGAAGAGAGGCTCCATGAGCGATGAATGTATCTTTTTCCATCTCTCATAATCTTAATCCGCCTTCTTTTGCTCTTCCTTCAGTAGGCTGTCTTGTCAATAATTGGATTGGGCCTCTTGCCCTTGAGTGTATCTTGTTTGCTACCATGTGCTTTAGCTTTAGATAGTACATGTTGCCAACATAAATCTTAGTCTGATACTGCTCTCCTGTCTCTCCGTCATATAGTGTTTCAGTGCCGTTTTCCCTGAAACCCAGGCTAAGCAGCTCTTTTCTTAGCTTTTCTTCTGGCTCAGCATCAAATGTCGTTCCGTTTATATATCTTGCATTTAGTGCGCCAACTTTTCCACCGACCATCTCAATAAGATGTGCAATTGTCATCCTTGAAGGAATTCCGTGCGGTGAGAATATCAGATCAGGCCTTGTTCCTGATGCTGAGAAAGGAACATCCCCTTCTGGGATGATGAGGCCGATAACTCCTTTTTGTCCGTGCCTGCTTGTGAATTTATCTCCTATCTCTGGAGTCCTTTCGTCCCTTACCCTTACCTGGACAAGCTTGTTTCCTTCTTCGTTTTCTGTGATAAGAACAAAATCGACCACTCCTTTTTCTCCATGCTTTGTGGAAACTGAGCTTTCCCTTCTTGTTGAGGAAGCAAGGTTATATTCATCCAGGCTTGAAAGGAATCTTGGCGGGGAGGTCTTTCCTATGATGACATCTCCTTCAGCAATCTCTGCTTCTGGATAGATTATTCCGTCTGCTTCAAGATATCTGTAATCTTTTTCTGATTTGTAGCCTTTGACGTCCTTGTCTGGAATTGAAACTTCATCGACAAGGCCTCCAGCATATCTTAATTCCTCTGCGATGGATGGCCTGAAGTATGAGTTTCTTGCAAGGCCTCTTTGGATAGAGCCTTTGTTTAAGATAATTGCGTCTTCCATGTTATATCCCTTGTAGGACATGATAGCGACAACGATGTTTTGACCTGCTGGGTGTTTTGCATACTCTGAAATCTCATGGATTATTGTCTGGACTATAGGGACCTGAGGTTCGTACAACAGGTTTACATCCATATCCATCCTTACTGAATAGTTAGATACATAGAATCCTAATGATTGCTTCTGGTTTTTTGTTCCAGCGTTAAGCCTTGTGGATTGGTTAAAGTTTGCATAGGGCACAAGTGAGCCTGCAAGGCCCATCATCGCAAGAGGTGTGACCTCAAGATGAGTGTGGTCCTGGGTAAGCTCTGAATCAAAGAATGAGACATAGCAGTTCTCTTCTTCTGCAGCGTCGATGTATTCGATGACGCCCTGCTTTATCAGGTCTGACCATAAAATCTCGTCTTTTTCAAGCTGCTTGATATGTTTTTCTGTCAACAGAGGCTGGCCGTCTTTTACAACTATCAATGGCCTCCTTGCCCTTCCTCTCCCTGACTCGATGAAAATGCTGTCTGCCTTATCATCAAAATAGACGTTAATATTGTGGTCTATCTTGTTTTTTCTCCTGTCCTCTTTAATCTTCTCTACGAAAGTTCTGGCATCTTCTATTTCTCCTGCGAATTTTGAGTTTACGTATACTTCTGTCATATTGACTTTAACCCCAAGCTTTTGAGCTGTTTTACCAGCTCTGCTTCATTTGCTTCTGATGATATAGAGCATAACAATGCAAGATTCTTTCTTAAGCCGATGTTTGTTCCTTCTGGAGTCTCAATCGGGCAAAGCCTTCCAAGATGTGTGCAGTGAAGCTCCCTTGCCTCGAAATTTTCTTGACTGGTCGATAATGGTGAGACGACCCTTTGGAGATGGCTTAATGACTCCAGATAGTTTAGTCTCTGGATCCTCTGGCTTATTCCTTTTCTTCCGCCGACCCAGTTTCCTGTTGCCATGCTGCTGTATATCCTCTGGGTAAGCAGCTTGTCCCTGATTATGACTTTGATAGATGGGAATTTTCCTCTCTTTACAATCCTCTGGAAGTTGTACAAGAGGTCGCCTACCAGCACTTTTAGATTAACCCTGAATAGGTCTGCCAGTAGATCGCCTGACAGCTTTAGCTTCTTGTTCATGTAGTGGTCCTTGTCATCGATCTCTAACTTGCCGTTTGAGACATCGAGGTATTTCTTCATGAACTTGCAAAGATTATATGATTTGTATATCCTGTCTTCTTTGTTGATACCCAGGTGAGGCATCAAGTATTTGTCCAGGATCTCTTTCATCCTTTCTATCCTTATCTCTTTTGCCTGGGTTATGCCTATCCTCTTTGCAATGTAATCAAGAGCTTCCTCTTCTGATTTTATGTCAACAAATTCAAATAGATTGATCAGGATCTCATCATACTTTTGTGTCTTTGAAACGTAATTGACTATGTCTTCGTCTTTTAGCATGCCTAATGCTTTGATTATGACCACTATAGGGATCCTTTTTACCCTTGTGAAGGTTAGATAGAATATCCCGTCTTTCATCCTTTCCAGGGTGTGAGGGATCTTGAACGAGCCTCTTTCTGAGAATAATTTTCCTGTGAATTCAGATGGGCCTGTGCCTTTTTCTACTAAGACCCTGTTTGGAGCAAGGTCTTCTATGCTGATAAGGACTTTTTCAGTCCCGTTGATTATGAAATAGCCTCCTGGGTCATCGGGGTCTTCTCCCTGCTGGATGAGCTCGTCCCTGCTCAGGTTGTTTAGGTGGCAGTTCTTGCTTTTCAGCATTATCGGGATGTTTCCTATCTGGGTCGTAAATGACTCTCTTTGGACCCCATTGATATGAGCTGAGACTTCGATGAATGTAGGTGCGCTGTAGGTAAGCTTTCTTAGCCTTGCTTCAGCCGGATAGATGTTTCTTTTCGAGCCGTCTGCTTCTGTTATCTCTGGCTTTGTCACCCATATCTTATCAAACTTAATCCTGAAGTCCTCGATGTTTTGAGGAGGGATGGTAGGGATTATCTCCTTGTTTTCTTCAATGATATCCTTCAGCTCGTTTTCTATAAAATTGTTAAAAGAAGCGATGTTAGAGTTGACGAAACTTTGTTCCTTAAAGTGTTTTTTTATCAGTGTCTTTGAGTATTTATACATTAATAACGCCTCTGTAGAATATCGCCTCGCCTGCTGTCGGGCTTTTTCTTATTATCTTTATGACATCGCCCTCTTTTGGAGATAGATGCTGGATAGCAGGGTCTTTTTTGCTTATCTTTGGAAGCTCTTTTAAAGAAATCTTAAACTGCTCCAATAGCTCCTTTTTCTCTTTATCATTGAGCTTTTGGTGTTCAGGAACCAATATGTGTGTTGTTACGTCGAATTTTTTCATTTTTTAGCATAACGGGCCCGACGCGATTTTCGGGTTTTTTTCGAACGCGCGGCCGCCTCATTAAAAGTGAGGCGCTCTAACCAGGCTGAGCTACGGGCCCATGAGTGTAAACGCCCTGGCCGCGATTCGAACGCGGGTCGAAGCCGCGACAGGGCTTCATGATAGGCCACTACACTACCAGGGCCTAGTTTTTTGGCCAGACTTTTTTCTTAGTGAATAAAATTTAACCTTATAGTATATTCTCTAAAGAAACATTATCTGCCATCAGCGATTGAGATTTGAGGTTATTTATAAACCTATCGTTTTTTAACATTTAAGGTGTGATATTGTAAGTTAAACCCAATTCCCCCTGTATTTATCCACTTTTGAACTAGGCGCTTGTTTATAAAAGTTTGTTTTTTGGGTAAGATAGTGTTAAGTGGATAAGTAAAGAAGCAAGCTAAAGCATTTAAATTTCAAAGTCTTTTCAAACAATAAACTTTATATAATAGGCTAATAGGATTTATCCTATAGGGGAAAGGTAGAAAAGAGGAGGCAAAATGAGGATGAAACAAGAGGATATTCTGTTTACTACTTTTCAATGGATAAATTTAAATAAAAAGATAAATTTACAAGCAAGATGGCACATCCAATAAACCCAACGCCAATTTTATGCGGTGAGGACAAGGAGAAGTTTCTTGAAGATATAAAGAGCGTAAGCTATGATAAAGATAAAGAAACCTACCTAAAGGAATGTGAATCAATTTTTAATCATATTAAAAAAGAAGATATTTAGTTCTCCATGAAGGATGGAAAATACGAATTAGCCGATGTAAAAATCACTAAACTTTCTAGAGTTGTCAAAAACCACCAGTCACCGCTCCTTTCAGTCGCTATAGACTGGTGGCATGACGGTTAAGTGGTTTTTGACGCTTGAAACACTAAAAAATCCATAGGATTTTTGGTGCACCAAAAATTTGCAATGGCAAATTTTTTAG
>DASRUK010000085.1:0-3836 GCA_035655475.1 Candidatus Nanoarchaeia archaeon | reverse complement strand
ATCTGGAAGACTATGGCGACGGCGAGGCCAAGAAAATCGGGCAAGAGCTGATAGCAAAAGAGATGGAGAAAATCACTGACAGCAAAATCAAAAGGCTATTTATGGAGCGGTTGGAACAGATAAAAAATGGAAAACGAGACTTATATTTCTAAGATGATGAGGGTATTGCATAAGGAAGACTTGAGTAAAGAAGACATCATTTTTTTACTTAGCCTTGAAAGAAAGGATGAGCTAGAATCATTATATCAATATGCAGATAGGGTAAGAAAAGAACACTTGAGTGACGATGTTCATATCAGGGGCATACTTGAGTTTTCCAACCATTGCAAGAATGATTGTCTTTATTGCGGCATAAGGAGATCCAACCTAAACCTGGATAGATACAGGCTTGACAAAGCCCAAATAATAGACCTAGCTAAAAATGCTGTAGACAAACTTGGATTTAAAACAGTGCTGCTGCAGTCTGGTGAAGATGATTGCTATACAGCTGATATGATTGAAGAGATAATCAGAGGGATATTAAATGAGTGTGACTGCAGGGTGGCTCTTAGCATAGGCGAGAGAAGCATTGAAGACTACAAGCGGTTTTTTGAGGCAGGAGCAAGAAGATGCCTTGTAAGGTTTGAAACATCGAATGAAAAATTGTATGGGTCTCTTCATCCCAATAGTTCAATGACAAAGAATTCTTTTAAAGAGCGGATTGATCTAATAAAAAAGTTTAAACAGATAGGTTATCAGGTGGGCACAGGCTCGATGATAGGGCTGCCAGGACAAACAATCGAAGATATGGCGGATGATATACTACTTGCAAAACAACTCGGGGCTGACATGGTTGGAATGGGGCCTTTTTTATCTCACCACGATACACCTCTTTTTGACTGCGCAAACGGTGACTTTGAGATGGTGCTTAAGATGATAGCAGTAACAAGGCTTGTCTGCAAAGATGTCTTTATTCCAGCGACAACTGCTTTACAGACATTAAACCTTGCCAACGGCAGGCAGCTTGCGCTTGGATGCGGAGCAAATCTCCTGATGCCTAATATCACACCAGGAAAGTATAGACGATACTATCAACTGTATCCAAACAAGGCTTGCATCTATGAGGAGCCTGACGATTGCTCTGGGTGCGTAAAGCGGCTGATACTGTCTGTCAAAAGGACTATCGGAACAGGTTATGGTGACAGAGCATGATAGTACAAAGAGATAACATAGGGCTCTTTGGAAGAGTGAACGTCGGCAAGAGCACTATCATGAACCTTCTCACGCAACAGGAATGCTCTATTGTCGATGTAAAACCCGGAACAACAGCTGATATCAAGTCGATGCCTGCTGAGATACATGGGCTTGGGCCTGTCAATCTGTTCGATACAGCCGGCATCGATGAAGATGGTGTGCTTGGTGAGAAGAAGAGAACAAAAACGTTCAATTGCCTAAGGGAGTGTGACCTTGCGCTTCTTGCCGTGAATCCTTCATCGGAAGATTTTGCCTGGGAAGAGATGATAATGTCTGAAGCAAAGAAGCTTGGCAAACAGTTATTGGTTATATTTAATGTGTTTGATGAAGACAGCAGGCATGGGTTATTTAACAGCTACAAATCAATAGGGATCAAGGCTATCGATACTTCCTGCAGGCAGCCTTTGCTTGAATTTATTTTAAATAATTTTAAGCCAGGAAACAAGCAATTTGAGCTGCTGCCCTTTATTGAAGAAGGGCAATTTTACGTCCTTAATATCCCCATGGATGAAGAGACTCCGCAAGGGCGGCTGCTTAGGCCTCAGCAGATGGTCGAGGAATATATCACCAGAAGATGGGCTTATCCAGTATCTTATCGCATGAATCTTTCAAAGGCAAGGAAGGGCGATGCAGATGAGAAAAATAGATTTGAAGAGTTTATCCAAAGGATAAAGCCAAAGGCAATAATAACTGATTCGCAGGCTATGGATATAATGGCCAAGTGGGTTTTTGATGATATCATGCTGACAACCTTTTCGATAGTGATGATAAACCATATGAGCAGAGGCAGGCTGGATACTTTTGTTGAGGGAGTAAAAGCGCTTGATACTCTGAAGATAGGAGATAAAGTGCTTATCGCTGAAGCCTGCAATCATTCAAGGATATCTGAGGATATCGGAACAGTGCAGATACCTCGCTACCTAAAGGAGTATTATCCAGGGGTTATTGTTGAACATAGTTTTGGCAGGGAGTTTCCAGCCAACCTTAAAGAATATAAATTGATAATACATTGCGGAGGCTGCATGATAGACAGCCAGAAGCTTGGTGCAAGGCTGGAGGAGCTTGGGAAAGCTGGTGTTTCGATAACAAACTATGGGATATTTCTTGCTGCAATCAATGGGAAAGAAGCTCTTGATAGGGTACTTAGGCCTTGGAGGCTGAAAAGCAGCCTGGCACTAGGCAAGAACGTTTAGATAGAGTTTATCGTCTTAACCAACCGCTTTTTAGAAAGATTTAAATACTTGTTTACAATTGTTAACTCTAATGAGTGGTTTTAAACTAAATAAAGTGAATATTTCTTCTTGCTGTAGCTGCAGCTGTTGTTGAAAGACAGCGCTCATTGTCCAAGGCTAAAATCAAACTATAACTAATTATATAATTTTTTTCATGCGAGGTGATGATAATGATTTTCATAATAAATGATTCGATAGATAAATTTGAGGAGTTCAAGGAAAAATGAAAAAGTATGAATACAATGGAGAGGCAATAAAGGGACTGTTTGCATCCTACAAGTCAGACAGCCCTCCATTTAGAACAACTGCCGCAACATTCCCTGAAAGAAACAGTGAATGGGCCGAAGTAAGCGCCTTAGAACAATTGATGTTCCCATACTATCATAACAAGGGCAAAGCAACAAGGAATGGAAGAGCCCTGCAAAGGCAGCTAAGTAAATTCGGGCAGCTGTTGTATTCAAGCATAATTCCATATGTGGGAGATGATGAGAGCTTGCCAGTCGGGTCAGATGTTTCTGGCATAGTGACCAAAGTTATAGATCAACTGCCCTCTGTACGAGAGAAGCTTAAATCAGATGTTAGTGCTGCTTTTGAAAAAGATCCTGCTTCAAACAATTTTGGCGAGATAATCAGAGCTTATCCTGGTTTTAAAGCAGTCCAGGTCCACCGACTTGCTCACGAGCTATATAGGCAAGGAGCTAAATCTGCTGCAAGAGAGTATAGCGAACATGCCCATTCCTGGGCAGGAATAGATATCCATCCAGGAGCACAGATAGGCTACGGATTCTTTATAGACCATGGGACTAAGGTTATCATAGGCGAAACAACTAAAATAGGGAACGGCGTAAAAATCTATGGCGGTGTATTGCTTGGCGCCAAAAGCAATGGAAAAGGAAGGGCTGACAAAGGCAAGAAAAGACACCCTACTATTGGAGATGGCACGGTGATATATACCGATGTCAGAGTACTAGGCGACATCAACATTGGGAAGAATTGCATCATCGGGGCAAACTGCACAATCACAGAAGATATCAAGCCGGATATGAAGGTAGTTATCAATGATGATGGCGAGCAGATAATTGAGCCAAGAAACAAACAATTAGCAGGGGTGAGGTAAAAATGCCAAAGGTAGCAAACAACATATTAGAATTGATCGGTGATACACCTGTAGTCAAGTTAAACAAGATAATCGATAAGGGCTCTGCGACAATATATGCAAAGCTTGAGAGCTTTATAGTAAGTTAAATAGAAAAGTTCTTATATAAGTACCCCTTCTGTAATTAGCAAGAGGTGATATAGATGGCATTAAGAACCAAATTTCATCATTCGTCAAGTATTTTTAAGAGACTGTATAACAAAGAAAACAAGGTT
>DASRUK010000084.1:0-11301 GCA_035655475.1 Candidatus Nanoarchaeia archaeon | reverse complement strand
GATGGAGGTATTGCAAAGAACAGGACAAGGTTACTTACAGAGATATTTGCAAATATCGCCAGGATGAACAACGAGAGGTGGGAGGGCTGGCAGGGAGAGATACTTATAGATGAGAAAGGAAAAGACGATACGTGGGTTGGCAGGAACGCTTACTATAAGCCAGTGATTGTCAGAGGGGATGTCAAGCAAGGAGATTTTGTCAAGGTGAGGATAGGTAATGTCACTTCTTATGATCTTAGGGGAGATATAATATACTGATTACTTCTTTAATTAGATATAAAAAAATTATTTTTTACATAGTTCTTTACAGTAGTCGATCTTCAATGCCGTGTTTGTCTTTCTTATCGACTCTTCAGCGTCATCAAATCCCATAGCTGCCCTTATCGCATCAACATTCTCACAGACAACATCAGATTCCTGGTGGATTGCTTGCAGGTACAGGAGCTTGTTTCCTGTAACTCCCACTGCTTCTTTCCAGACAACTATCTCTGGCATGTCACAGCGGTCCCTGCTAAGTTCCTTTGCAAACTCCATTATCTCTGCTGTTGACCTCACTCCTGAGGCATTGTCAAGCACCCTTACTCTTGTCGTCTTTTGGAACAAGTCAAGTATCTCTTTGACATCAGGTGTTTCTTTGCAGTCTACTGTAACTGAATGCAGATGCATCAGTGTTGTTGGAATAGACAATGCTGTTGTAAATATAGGGAGGCCTTCCATGACTGTCTGAACATCAGGACCGTGGTGTGAAGGAAGCTCAAGCACGGGAACGATGGCATTTATCGGGCCATGCTTTATGTCCCAGGGGTCTGCGCCTCTTCTTATCATAGTCGCGTGAACAGCATCTATTCCATATCTTCCTTTAACTGCATTAAGCGTCCTTGTCAGGCCTGTGGTATTGCAGCTAACAACTCTGACAAAGTTTTTGCCTACTGCCTTTTTGTAGTTTACCTGGGCTGTAAAACTGGCATCTGCAACTTTTGCTTTTTCTCCTCCCTGGAAGATCGCCTTTATCTTTTTTGGGATGTAGTATTTTTCCTTGTTTTCTGCGCCGCCTTTCTTTGGAGAGCAATCGACGATAACATCTACATCGTTTAATAGTGCATCAAAGTCTCCTGCGATCTTTAGGCCATCTAAGTCCTCTGCTCCAGGAAACTTATACATAGGGATGCTCTTGAGCCCGGCAGCTATCATCCTATAGTTATAGCTGTGGGCAGTGATACCTGAAAGCTCCATATCATCCTGAAGCATGACAGCGTCTGCAACACGCTTTCCAATAGTGCCGTAACCAACAATCCCTACCCTTATCTTATCAGCCATGTTATCACCTGTTGAGTTTTTTTCTTACTATCGATGCTGTCCCTTCTGCATTGAAGGCTTTGATGTGGTCAGAAGCTGCTTCATAGGCTTTTTCCTCTATCTCCTGCCTGCATTCGTCTGACATATCATATATCCTTGCAAAGAATTCCTTTGTAGCATACTTGACGTTCTTTCCAAAGACTTCATTTGGCTTTTTGCCCTCTATCGGATGATTCTTTAGTACCCATTCATAAATCTCATTCCATAGGCTTGTATGATATTTTTGGATGGTGTCATAGACTATATTTTGGAACAGGGTTGCAACATTTCCCTTCAAAATATCTCCGTGAGGAAACTTGTTCTTTATTATGTCGAGGGGTGTTCCTGTGATGCCATGCTGTGCTATCCTTACGTGACAATCGTTATCCCTAAGCGCTTGTGCAACTTTCTTTGTCTGTTCTATGTCGATAGTAGTCTGAGCTATCATATTGCCATCCTTATCATAACAATTGCCGTGCGTTGAGCCATTTGCGATGGCTATAAGATTAGGATTGATCCCTGCTTTGACCAGGCTTTTGATATATGCGACTGCTTCTTCTGGCTTTGTCAGCACCATGCCGCAGCTGTCTTTTCTGCCTATCTCTCCAACCTCAACTTCTAAACCGAAGCTTGGCAGCCTGGTCTTGATATACTTTGCAATCTCTATAGTTACATTGAGATTTGGAGCAAGCTCTTCTTCAACTGTCTTTCCCTGGAAGTTGAAGAGGTGTGATGCATCTATCGCAAAGCTGGAATATCCTGCGTTTATCTGGGCATCGATGAGCTTTTTTATCTCCACAATCTCATCAGGCGTCCCTTTTCTTACCTGGATGTGATCTGCATGAAGTATCCATAGGTCATGGCCTATCTTTTCATCTGCTTTGTTAAGGTTAGCCGAAAGAGTCTGCGGTGTAAGGCCTGTATAGCCGATATTTTGGTTGCATTCTGATCTTGCAAGCTCCATGATGACGGGTGAATCAAGATCTTTTGCTGCTTTGAAGACACCCTCTGCAACGCCTATCGTGATCCTCGGATTGCATGCTAGAATTATCGCCTGCTCGTCTTTTAGAGCATCGTATACAAGATTACCTGGTACTGCTTTCATAATATCACCTTCCTAATCTGTTTCAAAGAAAAGCTTAGCTTCATCATAACGTTCTTTTGGAACGGTCTTGAGCTTGCCTACTGCCTCTTCAAGCGGAATCGCCACTATGTCAGTCCCTCTCAGCGCAGCCATCATCCCAAACTTGCCCTTATCTATCATCTCTGCTGCTTTTACTCCAAGCCTTGTTCCAAGAACCCGGTCAAAGACAGTAGGATCCCCTGCCCTTTGGAGATGCCCAAGTACAACATGCCTGCACTCTATATCTGTCCTTTTTTCTATCTCTTTTCCAAGTATCTCAGCTATGCCTCCCAGCCTGACATGGCCAAAAGAATCTTTTTCCTTTGCCTGCAAGATCATCTGGCCTTCTTTTGGGACAGCGCCTTCAGATACTGCGATGATAGCATAATTCTTTCCTTTCCTTTTTCTGTTGAGCAGGATCTTTGTAATTTGGTCAAGGTCAAATGGCTCTTCTGGCAAGAGTATTATCGAAGCACCGCCGCCTATACCTGCCTCTAGCGTCATCCAGCCAGCATGCCTTCCCATAACTTCCACCAGGATAGTCCTATGGTGCGATTTTGCTGTTGTATGGAGATTTTCAATCGCTTCTGTCGCTCTTGTTATTGCTGTGTTGAAGCCGAATGTATAATCAGTACCCCATAGGTCATTATCAATGGTTTTTGGAACGCCGACTACCTTTACACCCTCCTTTGCAAGCTTGTTTGCAACGCCTAAGGTATCTTCGCCACCTATTGCTATGAGGTAGTCGCAGTTCAAAGCCTTTAAGTTTTCTTTTATCCTGCTTGGGCCGTTTTCAACCTTGTAGGGGTTAGTTCTTGAAGTGTGAAGGATAGTGCCGCCCAGCATGTGTATATCTTCTACGCTGTCAAGGTCCAATGTGCCTGCGTGCTTTTTGTCAAGCAAACCTCTCCATCCATCTAAAATCCCAAGAACATCATATCCTAACTTTTTAGAGTTGACTACTACTCCCCTGATTACTGCATTGAGGCCTGGCGCATCTCCGCCGCCTGTGAGTACAGCTATCTGTTTTTTCTTTGAGCCTGTTATTGCCATGTAGCCACCCTAACTAGCGGCTAAAATCTCACTAATATTTAAAGTTTTCGATTATCATACATTATCATACGAAAAGCGTAATCTTTATAAATACTAGATACTTGGGCTATTTGCATGAAGGAACGGATAACCATCACCCTCAATGAAGAGCTTATTGAACAGCTAGACAAGAGAGTGGACGGCGAGCAGATAAAAAACAGAAGCCAGGAGATAGAGAAGATACTCGAAGATGCACTTGGCGTGTCTATACCAGAGAAAGCTTTGATACTTGCTGGAGGCAAAGGAACGAGGCTTAGGCCTCTTACTCTTCAAACTCCAAAGGCACTTATTGATGTGCAAGGAAAAACCCTTACTGAATGGTTGTTTGATCTGCTTAAAAAATATGGAATTCGGGATGTTGTATTGTCTGTCGGTTATCTATCTGACAAGATAAAAGATTATTTTACCGATGGAAGCAAATTTGGGATGAATGTTGACTATGTTGTTGAAGATCCTGAGAATCCGCTTGGGACAGCAGGGCCTCTAAAGCTTGCACAGCACATGCTTAAAGATTCATTTATCGTCTCAAATGGTGATGAGCTAAAGTCTATCAATATTCCGCGGATGTATCGCCTGCACAAGAGAAAGAAAGCGCTTGCTACGATTGCTTTGACATCTGTGAATAATCCTTCGCAGTATGGAGTTGCTCGCTTGGACGGATCAAGGATAGTTGAGTTTGTCGAAAAGCCAAAGAAGGAAGATGCCCCTTCCAACCTGATAAATTCAGGTTTCTATATAATCGAGCCTGAAGTGATCGATATGATACCTTCTGGGAAATTCTGCATGCTTGAGAAGGATATCTTTCCAAAGCTCGCCAAGGAAGGAAGGCTGCGTGGATTTCCTTTTTCTGGGCAATGGTTTGACACAGGCAATATGGAAAGACTTGAGATAACCAGGAAGCAATGGAAAGGCATTATTGTTGAGGATGAAGGGGAGTAGCTAGCTGTCCTGCAGCAGATAACCCCCTTATCAGAGCTTTTACTAATTTATTTCTGCTGTAGTCAACCGGAATCCTCTCAAATTTCTCCATGGTAGGTTGTTGCTGCCTTAGCCAAGCAACCTGTCGGTCAGGATCTCGCAGATTAGAGAAATATTGAAAAATAAGGGGCAGATCGTTTCGTGGAGGTTGGATTGCTCCTTGATAGATGTCCATGATAAGGTGAAAACCAACTCCATTATCGGCCAAGAAATAGATATGCCCATCTCCTTCCTCCACCGCTAAGGATAAACTGTACATATGTTTCTTTTTTACTACCAGGCACCTTAAGGGATTATTAAAATTCTCCTCAAGTATACCATCTTTCTTAAATGCAGGCCTCCAAGGCTGCTCATTAGGAAAAAGCTTAGATAGCTGGCGGTCGGTGGTATATTGTACAAGGATTTCTTTTGGGCTATAAGCAACATACTCAGCCTGAAGACCATCACAAACATGCACCGCTTGTCCGTTGACCATACATATTTCCTGTGGATGGTTTGCACTAAATTTGGGATATGGGCTATCCAATTCATAGATTCTATGCTCAAGAACAGCATTTGCCTTTTTTGGATCGAATGCGCCGAACCTAAGTATGTCATATAATCCGATGCATAGGCTATGGTCCGTGCTATGGGATAAATGGAACGGTCGGTTTGCCATCACTTAAGAAAATCTAAAGTCTTTTTATTATACTTGCGATTTTTTAACCAATAACCTTCCAAACGCTAGCCGAGCTGCAGGGTTTTTAAGCCTCCACCTGAATCGTAGCAAGCTGTTGATGTACTCAGTTTGAGCAATCATTAACAAAATTTATAAAATCTCTGTCCATTTATCACCAGATGTCTATCTTCAAGGCCTATGATGTCAGAGGGGTATATCCCACTGAGCTGAATGAGGAGCTTGCCTATAAGATAGGAAGGGCTTTTGTCAGCTTTCTGCCTGTCAATAAGGTTGTTGTGTCCAAAGATATGAGGGAGAGTTCTGAGTCCCTCAAAAAGGAATTGATAAGAGGGATAACCGACCAAGGTGCTGATGTAATAGAGATAGAAGGGCTTTGCAGCACTCCAAGAAATTATTTTGCATGCTGGCACCTTAAAGCTCCTGCTTCGATAATGGTCACTGCTTCACATAATCCTGGCAAATACAATGGCTTTAAATTTACACGGGAAGAGGCTATACCTATCTCGGGCGATACAGGGATAAAAGAGATAGAGCGCTTGGTAGATCTGGACATGTCAGAAATCGCTTCGGGCGCACGCTCTGATGCTTTAGCCCAAAGTAAGCCAGCGATTTCTGAGCATGCTCAAGAACACGCCCCGACCTTTAGGTCGGCGGTTCTTGACAGGTTTGCCAATCCCAAGAAAAAAGGGAAGGTAACCAAGGAGAATATTGAAGAGCAATACAAAAAGCATGTTCTAAGCTTGATCGATGCTGACAAAATAAGGCCGCTAAAGGTTGTCATCGATGCAGGCAACGGCATGGGTGGCAGGGACTTGGAATTAGTTCTTGGTGACTTGCCTTTAAAAGTTGTGAAGATGTATTTTGAGCCTGATGGAAGTTTTCCAAACCATGAGGCAAATCCCTTGAAGGAGGAGAACATCGCTGACCTAAAAAAAAGAGTTGTTGCTGAGAAAGCTGATTTTGGGATTGCCCTTGATGGCGATGCAGACAGAGTATTTTTTGTGGATGAGAAAGGAGAGACGGTTGCTGCTGATTTTATCACTTCATTGATTGCAGAGGAAATACTGAAGGAACACAAAGGCAGCAAGATACTTTATGACCTCAGGAGTTCATGGATAGTGAAGGAAAATGTGGAGAAAAATGGAGGAAAATCCCTTATGTGCCGGGTGGGGCATGCATTCATAAAAGAACAGATGAGGCAGGAAAAGGCTGCTTTTGCAGGAGAACTTTCCGGGCATTTTTACTTTAAGGATAATTTTTACACTGATTCAGGAATAGTTGCTGCGCTCAAGATGATACAGATAATCTCTGAGAAGGGCATGAAGCTAAGTGAACTTATAGCTCCTTTGAATAAATATCATTGCTCTGGAGAGATAAACTCAGAAGTGGAGGATAAGGACGCTAAGATGAAAGAGCTTGCTGACATCTATAAAGATGGCTCTGTATCATGGCTTGATGGAATCAGGGTTGATTTTGATGATTGGTGGTTTAATGTGCGTGCGTCAAACACAGAGCCGCTGCTTAGGCTTAACCTTGAAGCGAAAACAAAGAGATTGATGGAAGAAAAAAGGGATGAGATTCTGAAAGTTATTCGGTCATAGAGTTATTACTGTTTAATAGTAAATAATAACCTTTATAAACAAGGGTTGAACTTCTTAAATTATGGGACGGTTTAGCAGGATAAACCTTAGTCTGCTTAGGCCTAGTCAGGACTATCTAAATCAGGAGGGTGTTAATTTATACCTTAAATATATTAGGAAAGGCAAAACATTAGCTCCGATACCTGTGGCAGTCGTTGATGATTCAGTCGTCATGCTAGATTGCCATCACCAATGTGCTGCACAAAGTCATATCACTGATAAGGTGGATATATGGTTGGCTGATGGTCCAAGAGATAAAATCCCATCAGAATATTTTGCTCCTCAACTGAGGCTGAGGTTAACTGGCATTAATGAAAGTATAGGCAGGAGATATCATACTGTCTTTAGTTATGATCCGGGCGTACAAACAATATATGACTTAGTCCGCGGAATCAGATAATCATTGAAATTTTAACTGTGTATTTGTCGCCTCTTCTTCGCTAACTTCATCTATGGACATGGCGATGACCGTGTATTTTCCAGCGTAGTCATCTGATTTAATGCCTACAATATCTTCTATCTGGGCTGCGGTGAGTTTTGTCAATGTTCCTTTTACTTTGACATAATCTCCGGCTGATACATCAGCGTTGTCTGTTATCACCAAAGTGTCGCTGCCAAAATATGCTTCTGTTTTTAAGACAAATGCTTTGCCAATAATCCTGCTGACCTGCGCTGCTCCGGATACATTTCCGTAGGTTTTGAGGTCATATTCCTCCATAATATTTGATGATGTGTTAGAGGGGGTATTTTCACTGTTTGCATTATTGTCCTTTTCCTCTATTTCAACTTCTTTCCTTACCTTTCTCTCAAGCTCTCTTTCTCTTGCTCTTGCCTTGGCTATCGCCTCAATCCTTGCTTTGTTGCTTGCAAACTCAGTTTTATTTATTGATTTGTTGACCTTTGGACTAAGTGTTTGGTTAAGGACGCTTATAGTGTTATTCATATCAGTATTATCGCTATTTGTATAATTTGTCGTACTATTCCTTGAATCATTTGCGCTACCCACTGCAGATTCTATATCGCCTGCTTTTACCACACTTCCAGTTGTATAATCTTTTGCACAGCCGGCAATCAAAACTGATAATAACACCAAACAAAACATTTTTTTCATAAAATCACCGCTAATTTAGAACAAGCAAAACTAATAAAAAGGTTAGCTGAGGGGTTTAGGGCTATATCATCACTAACTAAACGATAGGAGCAGTAAAATTGAGGATATAGGCTGATGAGTTAAACAGCTTTCGACGCTTTATAATAAGCCCAATGCTCAGGCCTCATCGTCCAACTTGCAAAGAGAAAGAGCCCGATTATGCCATAATCTGCAGCCCTTGCGCCGATGGATTTATTGTACCATTCTATGGATGCCTGCATGGTTTCAGGGCTTGGCTTGTGCGTGGGGATAGGCCACATTATGCTGCTGTGATGAGTTGCAGCAAGTGCTGCATTTACACTCTTGACCAGATCAAGCTGGATTGACAGGGCAGCTTCAAATCCTTCCTTTGTCAATTGGCCAGTATCATATGTTTGGATAGTCATAAGGTTGAATATACTTGCCATATAGGTCCAATAATCTTTATCCCATGCATAGACATTCTGCCTGGGATCCCCAACACCTGGTGCATAGCAAGAAAGGATTTTGTTTTTTGGAAGTTCACTTCTAAGATCAGCTGCCATCTGCAGGTACAATGCCCGCTGGTCTATCTCTCCTGGTTTGGCAACAGGTATTGCCTCAACATCAAGGTGTATTCCATCAAATCCTTTTCCAACAAGCGCTAGATATTCACTGATAAAATTTCTCCTGAAAGCCTCCGATCCAAATTCAGATACCGGCTCCTGTGCTGAGGCATACACTACGTTCCATGGCATCAAGATAAATCGGTGACCAGTTCTGTTTTCAAACTCTGCAACTCTCAAAAGAAAAGAATCTATCTGATAATTAGGTGTTGTCATTATGCCAGTCTTCCTATCCATATGTCCAATATCTACAAAGAGATATTTTATTCCATTAACCCTAAAAATATCAAGATCAGGCACCCATATGTTGGTTGCAACTGCATCTCCCTGGGGCAGAACAACGCAGCCATACTCATCCAATGTGAGCTCTTCAAGGTTAGAGCGGATAGGTTGTTCGTTGTCCAACCCGCTTATACCAAGCAGCGCTGCCCCCCTCAATACATCTCTTCTGGATAAAGCCATATACTAGCTATAGTTTGGAGGGTTAAAAAGTCTCGCTGAGAAGAGTTAGTTAGCGCTGGCAATCATAATTTGACGATAGCACTTGTCCAATATCTGCAATTTTCAGATCCAAACTTTCTACGTTGTTTTCCGCTCACCCTAAGGGTTACCCCTTGTTCCTTAAATGTCCTCATCAATAGCTGGAAAGCCAGGGCTATGTTTGGATCAGTCACTTTAGATGTTGGTTCTTTAATTGTCTCTTCTATCGTAGGATAGTAGTCTCTGGGATCAACAAACGGTTCAAATTGTATATGATCCTTAGTTAGTGTAATCAAGCCATATGCATGTGGGCTTGACAACTCCACGGTTTTATCTGAATAATCATACCCTAATTCTAACCTACCTGCAATCATCTCTGCCAACTGTTTTGTTCCTTTTGGCACTCTATCAAAGTTATATGCTATTTTCCCAGGGGGAGATTCCAACGCTTCAGAAAGCATTCCCATATCCAGGCTTGGCTCTTTTGGAGACCAGCAATAGAATCTGATAGAATCTCCTGGGCCTTGGATCAAGTGACTTATTGCTCCACTATAATTTGCCTGAACCAAGAGACGGTAGGAGATATTCCACTTTGATTCCGGCACCTTTCTTATCTTTACCATGCCATGTATTGGGTAATAATCAATATCAGTAAACCAATGCATCATCCTTCCTTGACGAGTTGGTTGATGGCAATAAAAATCAGATTGCGGGTTTGAGTGAAACAATACTCGCAAAGTGTCTTTTGAATACGGTTCAGATGCCCATTTTAACTCATCTACTTCAATTAGACCCAGAGATTTTCCGTATGCGTCAAATAAATTGTCTGGCCGTAATACCGTTTTAGAGCCTTCAAGAACTAAAAAATCAGCTCCGTCATCAATCAATCCATGAGAAACCTTGCCAACTAGATCGGGCGACCTTCCAACGCTTACTAATGGAGGCAAATTATCAATAAAAGTGCCATCTCTCATTCTACCATTTGATTGTCTAACGTCCACATACATACTCTTAGAGAGATACCGCTTGCCTTAAAAAGATAATGGTCAAATCAATTTTTTTAGAAACATCCCAGTATAACTCTTAGAACATCCTGCAACTTCTTCCGGCGTTCCTGTCGTCACTATCATCCCACCTTTCTCTCCACCTTCAGGGCCAAGGTCGATGATATGGTCTGCAGACTTTATCACATCAAGATTGTGCTCTATCACAACAACACTGTTGCCTTTGTTTACAAGGTCGTTTAATACGTCTATAAGCTTTTTTACATCATGAAAATGGAGGCCTGTTGTCGGCTCATCAAGCAGATATAGTGTCTGGCCACTGTCGTTCTTTGAAAGCTCTCTTGTGAGTTTTATCCTTTGAGCTTCACCGCCTGACAGGGTTGTTGAACTTTGGCCGAGCTTGATATATCCAAGCCCGACTCTGACAAGTGTTTCCAGTTTCTTTCTTATGGCAGGGATGTTTTCAAAAAGGACGAGGGCTTCATCTACACTTAGTGCAAGAACGTCGGCTATGGATCTATCCTTGTATTTTACTTCAAGGCTCTCTTTATTGTATCTCTTTCCTTTGCATTCCTCGCATTCAACATAAACATCCGGAAGGAAATTCATCTCTATCTTTATCACTCCGTCACCTTGGCATGCTTCACATCTTCCGCCTGAAACATTGAATGAGAACCTTCCTGGCTTGTAGCCCCTTACCTTTGCTTCTTTTGTCTCTGCAAACAGGTCCCTTATCGCATCAAATAGCTTTGTATATGTTGCAGGGTTTGACCTGGGCGTCTTTCCGATAGGGCTTTGGTCGATGACTATAACTTTATCAGTTTTTGAGTCAAAGATTATATCCTTGTGCTTGCCTGGGATCTCTTTTGACTGGTAAATCTTTTTCATCATGGCTTTGTATAAAATTTCATAAATCAGCGTTGATTTCCCGCTGCCGCTTACTCCGGTGATCAATGTCAAGACACCAGTCGGAATGTCTATGTCTATAGACTTAAGGTTATGCTCAGAGCAGCCTTTGAGGCGTATATGGCCATCTGGTTTTCTTCTTGTCTTTGGCGTCTCAATCCTTAACTTGCCAGACAAGTAGTTTCCAGTTAATGATTCTTTTGAGCGCTCTATCTCTTCAGGTGTTCCCATTGCGATTATCTTCCCACCATCAATGCCTGCGCCTGGGCCCATGTCAACGACAAAATCAGCTTTTCTTATGGTGTCTTCATCATGTTCGACGACGATCAG
>DASRUK010000083.1:0-5730 GCA_035655475.1 Candidatus Nanoarchaeia archaeon | reverse complement strand
AACCTTGTTTTCTTTGTTATACAGTCTCTTAAAAATACTTGACGAATGATGAAATTTGGTTCTTAATGCCATCTATATCACCTCTTGCTAATTACAGAAGGGGTACTTATATAAGAACTTTTCTATTTAACTTACTATAATAGACCGATTAACTGTATGCCCTCCCAGGGGAGAACACGGTTTTGGTCTTTATTTTACCGGTCTTGCTGCTAAGGTTCTTAGAGCTCCAGTGTCGATAATTTCTGACCCAGGGAATACTAATGTTTCATTCTATCAACCCATATATCAACTGGGCAACTAACATTCATCTAGCTTCTTAGCATATTCCTTTATCCTTCCAGTAATAGAAGGCAATAGCATTTTCTCAATCTTTTCCTCAAACAGCTCAGTTAAGGAAGCATTCTCATTTATCCTGTAATTGTTTCCCACCTTCTCCAGAATTTGGATATCTCTAAGTCTCTTCAGCTGCCTCCTGATGTTTGAGCCTGCGATGCCAAGCATGGGAAGCTTGTTCTTTTTCCTCTCATCGACGACCAGTTTTTCAATATCCTCTGAAGAAAGCTCTTTTTTCTGGCTTATGACAACGTTAAGAACATCGACGACAACATCCCGAGAATCGCCTGGTTGCAAAAGCCCAAGGCAAAGGCAGAGTTTTCTTACAAGCTCCCTTCCGGAAAGATTGTCGGGTTTTTCATACCTTCTTAGGGTTATTTCAGCAAGAGGTATGTCTCTGCTTATTGTTGGCATAAAGTAAAAATAAAAGAAGGATTATTTAACGGTTTTGGTATTTTAGTCTTGACTTGATTATATGGTGCTCTTGTCCTGTTATCGGTCCAAAAGTCGGAGCCATTTGCCCATCAAACAGTTCTCTTGAATGATAGTGACCATCGCTATCTGGACTTGGATGAATATTTACCGTAGTGTAAATAGATCTAGGCCCAAGATTAGGCCTCATCCTTGCCGACCTATCTCCGACTTGTCGATTATATCCTTTATCCATGCCTTTTTGAGACCTAGCTTCAATTTGTTGAATTAAAATTGCTGCATCAACTGGATTGATATTTGAGCGCCTTATTGCTGCTAGGGCAAGGTCTGCTTTGTCAGTATAGCTGTCACCATTATTACCCTTGGGTACGGCCATAGCTAAGATTGAATCATACAATACTCTTTTAGCTTCCTTAGAAATTCCATCAGATTGATTTAAAGCATAAGCAAGTGCATACTCAATTCCTTTTTGTTCTCTTATTGATTGTATAAAATTGATTGTTCTTTGCATATCTCTATCCCCAACATGATATTTAGGAGTTTCACCTACAGCTGCCTGGTACAATAAAACACCCACTTGCCATGCTATCTGCACATTCTTTCTTTTGTAACCATGCTGGACTCTACTTCCATTCCTAACTTTTTGATGAACATATTGATCAGATAATTGCCTTAAGGTGACAGGATTAAGCTCAGAATAAACTCCAATATTCTGATTACCCAAAAATGTCCTTCCACTATCTGCAGCAACAAATAAATATTCCCCTCGTTTAAGATGGATTTTTGCAGGATTATGTCTCTGTAACGGTTTTCCATTTGCTGCTATGACGGGTAGGTTGCTTTGAACAAATGTTCCTTCAATTAGATAAACATAAGGTCGACCCCTCAATTTAACTCCCTCAATTAGGCCGACGTTAATATCAAGCATATACATTCTCCTTTCTTCATCTCTGCCAGGGACTACCCTTGCATCCAGGTCAGTCTCCATTTCATCTAAAACAGTAAGATGATGTCGTCTTAAAGAAGTCTTATGTCCTTTAACTTCTCTGTGCCCACTTAACATTCGACTAAGTCTTCCATCTTCGTCATATTCAGCAAGCGTCTCTGCTATCCTTTTTTTTCTACAGGGGATAGTATCTTCATATTGCCCATCTTGGAAATCCAGGATAGCATCTAAAGCAGAAGATGAATGTCTTCTTAGCTTATGGCCATGACTTTTATGAAATATATCGTCTCTAGCTCTATCTCTTCGATCCCATTTTGTTTGATTCCTCCCAGGTATCTGATAATCGTCTACATCACCACTTTCAGCTTCTTTTTGGGAAGTATCCGCCTCAACAGGTAGTCCATTGGGTACTACTACAGACCCCCTTTTTAAAATAACTGTATACCCCTCAAAACCACTTGAAATCCCAATTATGTTTTCCCTGTCTAAAAATAAAGGCATTAATTGTTCTGGTTTTTCTTGATATAATTGCATCGAGTGTTTAGTCATCATTCATCCCCCGCATTATCATTTTGACAACTAGTAAATTCGCTAATCCCTTATAAACATTACTATGTTGCAGTAGATAGTTTACGGTATATAGTCTATATAAATTACCGACGAAAAAGCAACCAAAACGTTATAAACCCTAAAAGCTTATCGTCTGGTAAGGGGGTGTATTTCTATGGCGATGTTAGGATGGGCATTGATATTCTTGATAATAGCGATAATCGCAGCTTTTTTTGGCTTTGGAGGCATAGCAGGCCTTGCAGCGACGATTGCAAAAGTGCTGTTTGTGATATTCCTGATACTATTTATCATCTCTTTGGTCCGGCACTTCGTGAGGTAAGGCAGCAGAAATATTTTATGGGACATGATCAGCTTATTGATAGATATCTTTATGCATTGAAGTACGGTGATTTCCAGCTCATTGGTGAACTGGCAGCGATGGCAGAGTATACTGATTTTGTTACGCCTGAAGAACTATTTGGCAAAGAAGCTCTCAGTCGCATCAGCAGGCTGTCAAGGCTTGGTTTTCCCGATATAGGGCAGTATTGGAATGGGCTGATAAGGATAAGGCAAGAAGAGGGTGCAACCTCATATGTTGCAGGTGGGAGGCTAAGGGCAAAGACAAAGTTAATGAAGGGAAGAGTGCACGAAGATAATGACCTGGCTCTAAGGCTGGTCAACGATGCTTATTATGATCCTGGCCTATCATCACCCATACATTGGGTCGGTCCTGCAATTGTTACTGTCCTGTTAAAGTTACCGATTGTATATTCAAGGAGGGCATATCTAGAACTGACTGATCCAGGCCACACAAGATACGGTAAGGCAGCACTCAAGGAATTGATCGCCGAGGCTTATCCAACAAGACTTATAAGTTAAATCTTATTAAAGAATATCTCAAACTCTTTTCCCTTTATCTTCTCTTTGCCGCTAACGCTAAATTTCGCTTTAGGCAGGCTTTCAGAAAGAACAAGAGTATTTGCTCCAACCTTTTCGACAATAGCCTCTTCATGAGCGCTAAGGTCAACAGGCGAGAGTATGAACAAGTCTATCCTGTCCTTCTTTTCAAGGCCTGCATTCTTCCTGAGGTTCTGCACTCTTCGCATTATCTCTCGTGAAAACCCTTCAGCTTCAAGTTCAGGAGTTACTTCCTTGTTGATATAGCCTAGCCCTCCTTTGAACTCAGCCTCTTGGTAAGGAGCAGGCACTTCACGTGTGACAATGATATACTCTTTGACGACGTTTACAGGTGCGCCGTCCACATCCATGGCAAACTTTCCTTCTTTCTCTATATGGGATAATATTGTCTCAGGGCTTTCCATAGCTAAGCGAGCGACTATCTTTGCAGCAAGCTTTCCATAATCAGGCCCTATCTTTGCAAAGTCAGGTTTTACCAAAAGCTTTATCCCGGGCATGCTCTCCTGCACTCTTATCTCTTTGATGTTCGTTTGATTCTTTATAGTATCTTCAAGCTTCTCTACAGCCTCGACAACCCTTTTGTCATTGCTTACTATGATAACTTCCTTCAAAGGCCACCTTATTCCAAGCCCTATCTTCTCACGTGCAGCAAGCAGGCTCTGAACTATTCCCTGCATTATCTCCATGTTCTTCTCAAGCGAAACATCGATATCTTTCTCGATATACTCAGGCCATATGTGCATGTGGATGCTATCTCCCTTCAGTGCAAACACTTCCTTAAGGTTCAGATACATCTTCTCTGTTATGAACGGCATGACAGGGCTGGCAAGCTTCAAAGCTTCGAACAACACATAATAGATAACAGCACATACCAACTCTTTCTCTTCGGCGCTGCCGATAGAAGCCTTATCCCTTATCATCTGTATATAGGTCCTGGATAGCTCAAGATAAAGCTCTTCGATGACCCACGGCACTTCATTCAACCTATACTCATCATATAAGGATGTCACTTTCTTTATAGTTGAGTTCAACTTAGAGAGGATATATTTCTCTTCAATCGAGCATTTCTTCTTATCAATTTGCAGCTTACTAACATCCACAGACGAAGCCAGATCTAGTAGATACTTATGCACATTCCAAAGCACAGTTAAATTCTTATGCTTCAGTTTAGTGTCGTCCATGTTATAGTTTACATCGAGTCCAGGTGCAGCTCCACTTATCATATAATATCTTAGTGTGTCAGCTCCAAACTTGTCGATAACCTCATACGGAGAGATTATGTTTCCAAGCGATTTGCTCATCTTTCTTCCTGAAGAGTCCTGCACAAACCCATGCATATAGCAAGCTTTGTAGCTGTGCTTTCCCATCGATACCATCGAGGCGACAAGTAAAAGATTGAACCATCCTCGTATCTGATCTTTTCCCTCAAGTATGAAATCAGGAGGCCATAATTTGTCGAAATTCTCTTTTTTTTGAGGATAGTCAAGGCAAGTCCATGAAGTTGTCCCTGCATCTATCCAAACATCGAGGATGTCAGGGATCCTCTCCATAACTCCGCCGCACTTGCATTTTATCTTGACCGTGTCGATATGAGGCCTATGCAGATCTGAAGGAACGCTTCCAGCAAGTTTCTTTAGCTCAGCAATAGAGCCCACAACCACAAACTCTCCGCAAGATTTGCACTTCCAAATAGGAAGAGGGGTTCCCCAGTATCTCTGCCTTGTTATTCCATTATCCCTAAGATTATCAAGCCAGGAATCAAACCAGTTGCTTCCAGCCCAGTCTGGCACCCATTTTACCTTTTTGTTGAGCTCCCGCATCTTCTCTTTTAGGTCTTCAACCTTGAAGAACCACTGCTTTGTCGTCCTGAATACAACAGGCCCATGGCATCTCCAGCAGTGTGCATACTCATGCTCTACAGGCCTGCGAGCAACAAGCGCTCCCTTACTTTCCAGCTCATCTATGAACTTAGTATTATCCTTCTTTGCATCCCAGCCAGTAAATTTGCCCATAGTATTATCATACTTGCCGTTTTCATCCAACCTATTGAATGGAATTATCCCATACTTATGCCCGACCTCATAATCCTCAGGGCCGCAGCCAGGAGCACAGTGCACAAGCCCTGAACCAGAGCCCATATCCACATATTCAGAAGAAAGCAGTACAGTATGGACCTTAGGACTCTCCTTCTTTAGCTTGCTATACCAATCTTTAAGCTCAGATAAAAACGGATGTTCATAAGAAACCCCTTCGAGTTCAGACCCTTTCATCTCTGAAATTATCTCAAACTTCTTATCCAGTGAGGAAATGAACATATTAGCAAGCTTCTTGCCAACAACCCAAACCTCATTATCAACCTTAACCTTCACGTACTCCTCGTCGGGATTGACCATGACTCCAAGGTTAAAAGCTATGGTCCAAGGAGTTGTTGTCCAGATTATCAGATATTCATTCTTTTTGCCAGAAACCTTAAACTTAAGATAGATGGACTCATCCTTTACAGTCTCATATTCAAGCTCATGCTTTGCAAGGGTTGTCGAACAGCTGGGGCA